>CAIWXY010000254.1 GCA_903916775.1 uncultured Actinomycetes bacterium | reverse complement strand
TGGAGAGGTTGTTATCTTCGCAGCTGGCCTTATCTGGTTGCATCATGTTGCGGTACAAAGTTGGAGCTGGACCTTCTCTAAGGGGCTCGTTCCATTTGTGCCAGGTGAAGTCCTTAAAATTGCAATCGCTAGCACAGCACTTCCGTTGGTTTGGCGCCTACTTCCTGCCAACCTGCGCAATTCCTAATCAGACACTACGCTTAAGAGCGTTATGAAGCTCACCACAGAACTCCTAGGGGATCATCCTGCGCTCACTGCTATTGAGTGCGGCCTTCCCATCACAGCAACATGGATTCGTGGCGGTCAAGGTTTTATTGGTTTTGGCACATATCGCTCCATAATCGTTCAAGGACCAAAACGCTTTGTCGATGCGCACAATTGGTGGCATGACCAACTCAAGCAACTTGATATAAAAAATGGCGTCCATGGTTCAGGAACTGGACCGATTCTCTTCGCCTCATTTTCCTTCGATGAAAATGAACCATCCATATTGGTGATTCCTCAAGTTATTGTTGTTGAAAAAGGCGACAAGTCCTGGATGACCTGGATTGGCGATGAACAACCAGAGCTCCATGAAGCTGTACGCAAACAGAGCCACCAAGAATTTATCTGGGGCAAGGGATCACTTGGTGATCTCGCCTGGGGTGAACGCGTTGATGAGGCTGTATCGCGAATTAAACGTGGGGACCTTGAAAAGGTGGTCCTTGCTAGAGACGAAGTAGCTACATCGTCTGAAGATATTGATCCGCGCTCACTTTTGCGGGCCCTTCAGGAGGAGTACCCATCTACCTGGCTCTACCTCGTCGATGGGCTGGTCGGTGCCACTCCAGAACTGCTGGTTCGCCTCAATAAAACTCTCGTCACCTCACGAGTTCTTGCAGGAACTATCCGCAGGACCGGTGATGAAGAGCGCGACTTGGTACTGGCGGGCTCACTCGCTAAATCCTCGAAAGATTTAGAAGAGCATGAATATGCGGTTCGATCTGTAGCTGATGCACTTGCCCCCTTTGCATCCTCAACAAATGTTCCCGAAACTCCATTTGTTCTACACCTGCCAAATGTCATGCACTTGGCCACCGATGTCACCGGTGTCATCAATGATTCCGTGACACACATTGACATCTTTGCCTTAACGGCAGCACTTCATCCATCGGCTGCAGTTTGTGGTACTCCCACTGACAGCGCACGCACTTTAATCGCTGAGATCGAATCCATGAATCGTGGTCGCTACGCGGGACCAGTTGGGTGGATTGATGCTCGTGGCGATGGCGAAATGGGAATTGCACTTCGTTGCGGTCAGATCTCAGAGGATCATAAATCAATCAGACTCTTTGCTGGCTGCGGAATTGTTGCGGGTTCAGATTCTGCGCAAGAGTTGGCCGAAAGTCAGGCTAAGTTGGCTCCGGTTAAAAGCGCGCTAACAAGACTCTGAGTTGCTGATTTAATTCCTGCAGCATTCACTTGCCTGTCTGGGGCTTCGACAACAATAACTTGTAGTCCAGTGTGGGCATGGTTAATTGCTCGCCGCAGATCGCTCACACCTTTAACTCGCTGAGTAGATACTCCAAATCCTGCAATGGCTTTCTCTAAATCGAGATTGTGAGGGGTGCCAAACAATTTTTCAAAACCTTCGACCTTAGCTTGTTCAAGAGTATTAAAAATTCCACCACCATTATTGTCGATAAGAAATATTGTCAGGTTAGCCTCAACTGGCGCCGATAGGGCTGAAATATCATGCAGGAATGTAATATCACCGATAATCGCGTAGCTGCGCTCGACATTAGCTGCGATACCAAACGCGGTCGAGATATTGCCATCAATTCCCGCCAAACCCCTATTAGCAAAGCACTTTAGGCCACTTCGCGGCGTTGCAAAACCTTCAATATCGCGAATAGGTCGACTGCTAGCCACAAAGAGAGCGCTCTCATCCGGTAGCAGCTCCGCAATAGTCTGGACTGCGAGTTGCTCTGACCATTCCGAAAGCGCAACTGGTGTTTCTCCACATCTGCGCCAAGCAGTTACCCACTCTGCATCAGGCGAAGTCGATATGTGTGGCAAGGCGACGAGAATGCGATCTGCCACGCGAGCCGTATCGATTGACGCAGTTCGTGAATCAATAACAGTCAGATGCGGGCACTCGGCGATGAGAGCGTTGATACTGCGCGAGAGAGTGGTGCGTCCGATAACAATAATGTGGTCTGGCTTGAGATAACTCCGAAGTTTTGGCTCACTTAAAAAAAGAGAAGCATGCGCTATCGCGGATGGAATGCACAGAGGATCTTCAGCGATAACCGGTAAGTGAGAACTCTCCACAAAATGGTTGACCGCATCAATATCAATTCCTGCATGGTCATGTCCCACAATGATGAGCGTTTTTGGAGCAACAGATAATTCCTCACGGTTGAGAGAATTAACCGTGACAGACTTTTGAGTAATTCCATCCAGCCAGCCGCTAGGCAAATCTGCGAGCAATGGTTCATCGAACTGGAGATTGAGATGAACTGGTCCAGTCGTTAAATGATTGGCAAGCTCAATCTCACTTGCAGTATCGATTGTTGGGATCGGTGCCAAAAGCCCAGCGTGAAGAGTTGTCTGATTAGCTCCTGTCCGACGCAAACGCTCGGGGCGATCGGCACTCACAATCAAAAGTTTGTTATCGCTGTGATAAGCCTCTAGCGCCGCTGGGTGGTAATTGGCGAGAGCGGTTCCGCTGGTACAAACAACAGCTACATATTTATCAGATGACTTGGATAATCCAAGTGCAAAGAAGGCTGCGCTGCGCTCATCGATACGAACAAAGAGCTCGATGAGCCCAAGCTGGCTAGCTTCGTAAAGGGCAATA
>CAIWXY010000253.1 GCA_903916775.1 uncultured Actinomycetes bacterium | reverse complement strand
GTGGCATAAATGCGCTCGCATCAGACCAGCGAGATTCAACCTCGTGATGTTCCACTTTAGATAGCGCTAGTTCAAATGCTTTATCTACGGTGAGCAGACCGTTAGAGGGTGGCGGAATCAAAGTTGAAATAGTGTGTTTTTGATCGACCATTGATTCATTAATAAGTGAGCCCACCAAAGGTCGGGCGAGAGCAACTGGTACTGGTGTCACAAGCCCAATCCATAAACTTGATAACCAGACAGAGAGAAAAGGCACTTTGATGATGATCCGCTTCCGCAATTTTGCGATCTTGGCAAACTCCTCAATCAAGTTGGCATAGGTAAAAATATCGGGTCCACCGATGTCATAAATTCCTGATTGTGGTTGTAGCAAAGAAGCCGCTTGAGATAAGTAATACAAGACATCGCGAATTGCAATTGGTTGGGTTCGATTATTTACCCATTTAGGCGTAATCATGATTGGCAATCTATGCGTCATATGTCGGATCATTTCGAAGGAAGCAGACCCCGAACCAATGATGATTCCTGCGCGCAGCTGCAATACCGGAACTTCAAATTTCGAAAGACATGCACCAGTATTAGCACGCGACGCTAGATGCTGACTAGCCTTATGACCTCCACTAGTGAAACTACCGCCGAGATAAATAATCTGAGCGACTCCAGCATCTTTTGCCGCTTGTCCGAAGGTAAGCGCCATGTTCTGCTCTACCTCATCAAATCGCGGACCCGCCCCGATCGAGTGCAATAGATAGAAGGCGGTATGAATCCCTGTGAGTGCGGTATGAATCGCTTCATATTCAGTGGCGCTTCCCACAGCGACCTCAACTTTGGAGTACCAAGGTTGACCCACAATTTTCGCTGGATCGCGGACGAGAACCCGTACTGAGGCGCCTTGATTAAGGAGCGTGGTTACGAGCCGACTTCCTACATAACCTGAGGCGCCGGTCACAAGTACCTTTCGAACTTCAGGAATACCCTTCACCTGATACACAGTAGACTGTGAAGATAGATTCGGATATTCGAAACCAGAGTTGGTAGGCGAACCGATAAGTGGCCAGTTTCAAGTCACATTGAGTGTAGAAAAAGGAAAAATCTCATGGCGAAACCGCGCGTAGTAATCCTTGGCGGAGGCTTTGGTGGCCTTGCAGCCGCAGAGGCGCTTGGCCACGATGCAGATATCACGGTTGTTGATCGCAATAACTACCAGACATTTCTCCCGCTTCTCTATCAGGTTTCAACAGCTGGAATTGCCGCCGATCACATCGCCTATCCAATCCGCGGAGCGCTTCGCAAAGCAGGGGGCCGCTTCCACATGGGTTCACCCATCTCGATCGATCATAAGAACAAGACGGTCAAACTCGATAGCAGCGAGGTAATTCCATTTGATCATCTCGTTGTTGCTCTCGGCTCTGTAACGGCTGATTTTGGCATTCCAGGCGTCCACGAATTTGGACTAGGAATGAAGTCAATTCACGAATCACTCACCATCCGATCGGAGATCATGCGTCGCTATGAAGATCTCTGTC
>CAIWXY010000252.1 GCA_903916775.1 uncultured Actinomycetes bacterium | reverse complement strand
GGGGTTGCTGAGCAAGCTAGTGCGACTGTATTTACTGGAGTCTCAAGTGATTCGCGCAGCACTCAATCAGGAGATTTATTTATAGCTGTGCCCGGCGCAAAACAGCATGGTGCAAGCTATATAGATCAACTCATCTCTCTCGGGGTAGTGGCACTGCTAACTGATCGAACCGGTGCCGAGATTGCTGCAGGCAAGCTGCCTACTCTTGTTATTGAAAATCCATCACTCTTTGCAGGCGATGTCTCCGCCTGGTTTTATGGTTCACCATTTTCATCGCTTGGAGCCGTGGGAATCACGGGCACCAATGGAAAGACAACAACGGCTACTCTGCTCAACCAGCTTTGGCAGTTTGAACGCCGTAGTACTGGATTTATCGGCACAGTTGGCATCTCGATCGACCGCGATCAGTTTCCATCGGAATTCACCACACCACAAGCCACGACTCTGCAATCTCTCGCGGCAGTGATGCGAGAACGCCATGTGAAAAATATGGTGATGGAAGTAAGTAGTCATGCGATCGCTCAAAAACGTATCGGCGGTGCTCGCTTCGCCATAACCGCTTTCACTAACTTAACTCAAGACCATTTGGATTATCACCAAACCATGGAGAATTACTTCGCTACGAAGGCGAAATTATTCACGTCAGAGTACTCCGAGCTAGGAATTATCAATGTGGATGATCCTTATGGCCAGACCCTGGCTGAGCAAGCGGGGATTGCGATCCAAAAAGTTTCTCGCCATAACCACGCTGCTGATTGGTATTACGATCGATATGAGGCGCTACCTCACGGCAAGGGTTATCAAGTAGCGATTCGCGGAAGTGGCGGAATATTGATTGAAGGTCGCTTGCCGCTCATCGGTGAACATAATTTGGATAATGCTTTGATGGCAATTGCTATTGCGGTTACCACCGAAGTTGACCCAATGGTGATTGCTTCCCAGATGCATTTACTTACGGCACCTGCCGGAAGACTAGAACCTGTTGATGTTGGTCAGAAATTTATTGCCCTCGTTGATTACGCCCACACTCCCGATGCAGTAGAGCGAGCTTTGATTACAGCGCGCTCACTCACAGCTGGACGCGTGATTGCCATTTTGGGATGTGGTGGAGATAGAGATACGAGTAAGCGTGCGCTTATGGGTGATGCGTTGATAAACGGGGCCGACCTGTCGATCTGCACGAGCGATAACCCACGTAGCGAAAATCCTGCGACCATTCTTGAAGAGATGATCGGTACCCACACTTTGGGCGACCATGTTGTAGCAGAGGTTGATCGACGCGGCGCTATCGCGATTGCTGTCGCTGAAGCTAACGCGGGGGATTGTGTAATTCTCTTGGGTAAGGGCCACGAATTAGGCCAGGAGATAGCGGGCGTTAAATACCCATTTGATGATCGAATCGAACTTGCTAGAGCAATAGAGGAGTTGGCATGATCTCCTTAACTTTTAAAGAAATAGCTGACGCAGTTTCTGGAACTCTTGTTGGATTAGATCCACACAATACGACAAGCGCTAATCCGGTGATCGATTCACGTAAAGTTGATAGCTCTACTTTCTTTGTAGCCCTCCCCGGCACAAGAGTTGATGGTAATGAATTTGCCCAAGCTGCAATTAACGCGGGTGCGCAATTTGCACTTATGAGCGTGAACGTTGGTGTTCCGGCAATTATCGTCAAGGACGTTGCTCTCGCACTGACTACATTGGCAAGTTACGTGCGCGAGAAGATGAACCACTGCACTTTCATCGCAATCACCGGCTCGCAAGGCAAGACCACCACAAAAGATTTAGCCGGTGCAGTTTTAACTCACTCTGGACCAACTGTTGTTCCGCTCGGCTCGTTAAATAATGAGATTGGAGTACCGCTAACAATTCTCTCCTGTGATGACCTCACCCAATTCTGCGTGCTGGAAATGGGAGCACGTCACGTTGGAGATATTTCAGCGCTCATGCAGATCGCTAAGCCGACTATCGGAGTAGTGCTTGTGGTCGGATCTGCTCACGTTGGGGAATTTGGCAGCAGGGAGATGATTGCCAAGGCCAAGTCCGAAATCATCTCGGGTCTACCAGTTGGCGGCAGTGCAATTCTCGGAAGTTACGATCCTTTTACTCCTGAGATGAAAGTTCCAGATGGCGTAAAGCGAATCACATTTGGCGAGAGCGCTGGTTGCAATATTCGCGCAGCTGATATTGAAATTCGTGGCGGAGCGGCACATTTTGATCTAGTTGCTGACGCAGGACGCGCGCCAGTTTCATTGCGTATTCTCGGTGCGCATCAAATCGCTAATTCGCTCGCCGCGGCTGCAATTGGTATTGAAGCGGGAATGAGTGTTGAGGCAGTCGCTGCCGCGCTCTCAGAGGCCGAATCTGCCAGCAAGTGGCGCATGGAGCTTCATAGTGCAGCTGGCTTCACTCTTATCAATGATTCATACAATGCAAACCCTGAAAGTATGGCCGCAGCACTCCGAAGCCTGGTGCTTCTCACTCAGGAAAGTGGGGGAGCATCATGGGCGATCGTCGGAAAAATGCACGAACTCGGCGAGTTAGAGGCCAAAGCTCACCTCGATATCGGCAAACTTGCCCTTGAATTAGGAGTAGATCATCTGGTTTGCGTTGGAACCGATCTCTACTTCAATGGACTCAACCTCACCGAAGATTCCGCCATGAGCGTGCATTACATGCTCACGCAAGAGCAGGCACTGTTGCTGGCTGCGCAGGCTTCGGAGGGCGATGTCTTTTTGGTGAAAGCTTCGCGCGCGGAGCACCTTGATGAATTAGCAGAGAAATTATTAGCAAACTGGCAGGTGGAGGCGTAATGAAAGAGATTCTCTTGGCTGGATCGGTTTCTACCGTCCTTGCCTTCTTATTGACGCCAGCATTTATTCGTATCTTGGCAAAGCGTGGTTATGGCCAGATCATCCGCGACGATGGACCAACCTCTCATCACGTCAAACGTGGCACCCCAACCATGGGTGGCGTAGTTCTTATCATCGCCTCAGTAACTGGGTACCTCTCCAGCCATCTCATCAACGGCGTCAAGATCAGCACATCGGCGCTGTTGGTCATCGCACTTGTTGTTGCACTCGGCGCTGTTGGATTTCTCGATGATTGGCTAAAAATTGTTAAACAGCGTTCTCTCGGATTAACTGGCTGGCAGAAACTTACCGGCCAGGCGATTGCTGCCGCTGGGTTTGCAGTCGCAGGTCTTCACTTTAAAGATAAATATAGATTGACTCCAATTTCTCTCCATCTTTCGACTGTACGCGATACCTCAGTTGGGCTTGGAGCTGTAGTAGTTGTGCTCTGGGTGATCTTTCTCGTTCTGGGAACGAGTAACGGAGTGAATTTAACCGATGGCCTAGATGGCTTAGCTAGCGGTACATCCATTATGACGCTTTTAGCTTTTGTACTCATCGGAGTCTGGGAGTTTAGACAAAGTTGCGGATTGGGTCAGAGTACGGTTGCAATTGCAAAATGTTATGACGTTCGCGATCCACTTGATCTGGCAGTACTAGCTGCAGCCTTTGCTGGGTCGTGCGCAGGATTCCTTTGGTGGAACACCTCTCCTGCGAAAATATTTATGGGTGATGTTGGTTCGCTCTCACTTGGTGGAGCGATTGCTGGTTTTGCAATCACTCTGCGCACCGAGCTTCTCCTTATTGCACTTGGTGGCCTCTTCGTCATTATTACAATGTCAGTCATTATCCAGCGCCTCTATTTCAAAGCTTCAGGCGGCAAACGTGTGTTTAGGATGGCGCCGCTTCAACACCACTTTGAACTCATGGGCTGGGCAGAAGTGACCATTGTGATTCGCTTCTGGATTATTGCTGGCTTAAGCGTTGCTGCAGGGCTTGGGCTTTTCTACGCACAATGGGTGACTTCGTAAAGTGTCGCAGGTGAAATCCTCTTTTATTCAAACTCTGCCTGCGCAGAAAATCCTTATAGTTGGAGCTGGAGTAACGGGCACATCACTGATCGAGTATCTTGAATCTGTAGGTGCTAGCGCAGATGTATTTGATGAAAAATCTCCTGGAGCGTTACGAGAAATTTCAGCTTCATACGACTTGGCAATCGTCTCGCCAGGTTGGAAAAAAGATCACCCAGTAATTCTCGCGCTCAAAGCTGCTGGAACGACCTTGATGAGTGAAATTGATTTTGCCTGGCACGTAAAGCAGGAGGTTGCGCCGTCTCAGAAATGGTTGGCAATCACTGGCACTAACGGTAAAACAACCACAGTCCAAATGGTTGAGTCCATCTTTGTTAATGGTGGCATCAACGGTGTTGCATGTGGAAATGTTGGTAATCCAGTAATCGAAGCAGTTTCTCATAGTGCGCCATATGATTATTTGATTCTAGAACTTTCATCATTCCAACTTGATTGGAGTAGCGCGCCGAACTATGTAGCGGGAGCGCTTCTTAATATTGCACCCGATCATATTGATTGGCATGGCTCACTAGATGAATACGCGAATGCCAAATTGTCTTTACTGCGAGCAAGTGACGTTGGGATTATTAACGCTGACGATCCTGCCAGCGTTCTACGGGCTACTGCATGGGGCGGCAAAAAGATCTTTTATTCACTCGATACCCCACAAAAAGGTGAGTTAGGTTTAGTTGAAAATCTGCTTGTCGATCGAGCATTTGTGAGCGATCCATCCCAGGCTGCCGCATTTGCTGAGTTGGCTGATATCAAGCCTGCAGTTCCACACAATGTTTCTAATGCAATGGCGGCAGCTGGTTTGGCACTCGCCATAGGAATCAGCCATGAAACTATCCAACGCGGATTATCCGCCTTCACCTTGGATCGCCACCGACTCGAACTCGTTGTGCAAATCAACGAAGTAGCTTGGATCGATGATTCCAAAGCCACTAATCCGCACGCAGCTGCAGCCGCGCTCCTATCTCAACTCTCAAGCATCTGGATTGCTGGGGGGTTGGCTAAAGGTGCAGATATGCAGGAGTTGGTGGCCCGATGTGCTCCTCGGATCAAGGCGGCAATTTTGATCGGCCAAGACCGCGACCTCATCGCCGCAGCGCTGAAGGAGTATGCGCCAAAAGTTGAGATTGAATATGTGGATATGCACGGTGATAGCGCACAGCTGATGCGAGATGTCGTTGCTACAGCACAAAAAATCGCCGTACCAGGCGATACGGTCCTTATGGCGCCTGCCTGTGCGTCGATGGATCAATTTAAGGATTACAAGGAGCGTGGCGACTTATTTGCTGCTGCAGTTCGCGAGATGGTTCTCCCATGACGCTTCGTGAGCAGTACACCAGCTACCTCAAGCGCCCTACCGCCGCCTATTACATAATCCTCGGTACGACCGCGGCTCTCTCATGCCTTGGGCTAGTGATGGTTCTATCCGCATCATCGGTCATTTCACTTGAGCAAAATGGCTCAACATATGGAATTTTCTTGCGCCAGCTCATGTTCTTTTTGATCTCACTCTTTGTCCTTTTTGTTGCGGCTCAATGGAAAGCCTCGAATTGGGAAAAGTTCACACGCTGGGCTTTAGCCCTCAGTCTTGGAGCGCTCTGCCTTCCGCATGTGCCAGGGCTTAAATTGACGGTCAATGGAAATACCAACTGGATTCACATCAGTTCATTCACCATGCAACCGAGTGAATTCTCGAAATTCGGATTAATTGTCTGGGGAGCGGCCCAACTCAAAAGATACGAAGAGACGATTGTGGAGAAATCTCCTCTGCGCCATATCTCATTTCTTCTTGCCGGAATAATTCCTGCCATTGTCCTCATCTATTGGGGCGGAGATCTTGGAACAACCACCATCATTTTAGGAATTACAGGCGGAATGCTCTTTCTCTCGGGGCTGCCAATTCGTCACTTTCTCTGGATAGGTGCTACCGCAGTTGGCATGGTCGCCATTCTTGTTATTGCTCAGCCTTATCGTCTTCACCGATTCACGGCGCTCGTCAATCCATTTGCACCAGGCGTTTATAAACTCGCAGGATGGCAGCCGGCACACTCCGTGATGGGCTTGGCTAGTGGCGGATTGTTTGGTGAAGGATTGGGGGCAAGTCGCCAAAAATGGGGAAATCTTTCAGAAGCTCATACCGATTTTATTTTCTCGGTTCTGGGAGATGAGTTGGGACTTCTTGGAACGCTCGCGGTTATCTGCCTCTATGCGGCCTTGATCTATGGAATTTATCGCACTGCAATGTCTACCCGAGATCTCTTCGACCGCTATGCCTGTGCCGGAATTGCGACCTGGCTCTTAATGCAGGTCATTATCAATATTGGTTCCGCGATCGGAGTCGCCCCAGTAGTAGGAGTTACGCTTCCATTTATTAGCTATGGCGGCTCCTCACTTATTGCCGACTTCTTGGGTATTGGGTTTGTTCTCAATGTAGCACGCAAAGAACCAGCGCTTAAAAGCCTCTTACGTTCTTCGCGTGCTTCAAAGAAAGAGCGTAAGTTGAGGCAGGGATTAGATGAGCAGAGTTAATCGGTGGATTGTTTTCGCTGGCGCAGGGACGGCCGGCCATGTGGAGCCCGCGTTGGCCGTTGCACGTTGGATTGCAAAAGAGGATCCATCTATCGGGATTACTTTTATCGGCACTCCAACTGGCGTTGAAAATCAACTCGTTCCTGCTGCCGGCTTTGATTTGCAACTGATTACGAAGGCTTCATTTCCACGAAGCGTGAATAAGGATGCTTTTCTCTGGCCGATTCGATTTGTTCGATCGATAGTTCAGACTCGATCAATTCTTCGTGGTTCCTCACTTCTTATTGGTTTTGGTGGGTATGTCTGTGCACCTGCCTACCTCATGGCTAAGTTAGAAGGAGTAACCACCTTCATTCATGAAGCCAATGCAAAACCAGGCATGGCAAATAAGTTAGGCGCCGCGCTCGGGGGAGTTCCACTCCTAGCATTTGAGAGCAATACCAAGAGTTTTAAAGACCCACTGGTTGTTGGAATCCCATTGCGATCATCGATTACTCACATTGCCAGACTCACTCCACACGAACGCGAACTCTTGCGATCGCAATCACTTATTCAACGCGGCCTAGATCCAGCAAAACCAACCCTTCTCGTCTTCGGTGGCTCACTTGGCTCAGCACGATTTAATGAAGCCATGGCTGGCGCACTCGATGCTCTCTTGACTATGGGAGTCCAGGTCATTCATGCCGTAGGGAAGACCAACCCACTTCCAGAAGCTAAACCTGGGTACCAGCCATTGGCCTATATAGATGACATGGCAAGCGCCTATGCCAGCGCTGATTGCGTTATTTCAAGAAGTGGCGCTGTAACAACTACCGAGACTGGCGTGCTCGGGCTTTACACAATTTATGTTCCACTCAATATTGGCAATGGCGAGCAGAGATTCAATGCGGAGATAGTCGTAGCTAATGGCGGAGGCGAAATCGTTAATAACGAGCACTTCACCTCCCAACTCATCATTGATTCTGTGGGTACGTGGTTTGAGAGATCTGATGTTTATCGCCGCAGTGGCAGGACGATGAATTTTCCGCTTGATGGAGCCATGAGAATTGGTGTCAAAGCCTTGGCACAATTGCGGATTGTTGAACGTAATCGTGATGCCGCGCGGGCGCGAAGGGGTCGCCGTGGATAAGAGAGAGCTTAAAGGGCAGCGTATTCACTTTGTCGGCATAGGCGGTTCGGGCATGAGCGGTATCGCCCGCATCATGTTGGCCGAAGGTGCTCTTGTGAGTGGTTCAGATATCAAGGAGAGTGGTGCTACTTCTTCACTCGCTGACTTGGGTGCAAAGATCTTTATCGGCCATGATGCTTCCCACGTGCAAGGGGTT
>CAIWXY010000251.1 GCA_903916775.1 uncultured Actinomycetes bacterium | reverse complement strand
GCCAATCTCTTTGGTGGAGGCGGTGCACGCCGCGGACCACGCAGAGGTCAAGACCTTCACACCGAAACCACAATTTCCTTTCGCGATTCCATCTTTGGACGCGAGATCAACTTACGCGTCAACGGCAACTCCATTAGCGCGCGTGTACCAGCAGGCATTAACGATGGCGCAAAAATCAAACTTAAAGGCCGTGGTGAGATGGCCCAAGGTGGACCTGGTGATCTCTATGTGATTGTGCATGTCACCAAGCATCCGGTTTATACACGCGATGGCGATAATTTACTGATGACACTTCCTGTGACATTTACAGAAGCAGCTCTCGGTGCAGATATTGCAGTACCTACATTGAGCGGTGAAGAAGTAAAAGTGCGTCTTGCACCAGGAACACAAAACGGCAAAGTGCTTCGTCTCAAAGGTCGCGGCATCACTCGCAATCACAACACCGGCGATATGTTGATTACTGTTGAAGTGAATGTTCCACAACGCTTGGATTCGAAAGCAAAGAAAGCACTTGAAGAATTCCATGAAGCGACCAAAGATGAGAGTCCACGTAAAGATTTAGCAGAACGTTCACGCGCATGAGTACGCAAGACGAGAACCAACCAGTCGGTGATGACGATGGAGTCTATGTCATCTCTGTAGCTGCAGAGCTATCAGGAATGCATCCACAGACTCTGCGTCAATACGATCGCATGGGTCTTGTATCACCAGGACGCGCATCCGGTCGTGGTCGTAGATACTCACTTCGCGACATTGCATCACTACGCAACATCCAACGTTTAGTAGGCGATGGAATCAATCTTGCGGGTATCAAACGGATCATCGAGTTAGAGTCGGCTGTCGCCAATATGGCGATCGAGATGGCAAAACTTCGTACCGAAGTAGATGCTCTCATGAAGGTTACGCCAGCAGCAAAGGCAGCTTCGAAGTCCAACCGGGAATTACCTGCGCCGCAGGAACCTTAAGCACATCTTCAATCATGGCAGCGTAGACATCTCTGAAATCAGTTGTCACAGCCAAATTACCGTTCACAAGTTTTGAGAGTGATGGTTGGTCGCCATAGAACTTGCCACCATCAACACCATTACCGATAACAAAGACTGGCCCAGCAGTTCCGTGATCTGTACCTTGGGTTCCATTAGCCGCAACCCTGCGTCCAAACTCGCTATAAACAAGCACAATCACATCGTTCTGACGATTGGTTTCATGCATCTGCGAGATAAATCGAGTGACGCTATCGGAGACAGCGCCGAGTAGCGCAGATTGTCCTTTGACTTCATCAGCATGGGTATCAAAGCCGCCGAGAGAGACCGCCCAGACTTTGGTTGGTGCATTTGCGGCGATCAATTTTGCAACGACATCTAGTTGTTGCGAGAGTGAAGAATCGGAACCAAACGAACCACCAGCTTGTGTTGGCAGATTATCTGCAACCGGGGTTGGCATTTTCAGGATAGGCGTTAGATTCTTACTCAATCCCAAAAAGTCGTGCATCGCTTGCGCTGCCGATGCTTGTAGTGGCCCATCACTTGGATCAACAACACCAAGTTTCCGTAACTCATACGATGTTGCAACGTTAGGAACCACTAATCCACCTAGCGGTAATACCGACCCAACTTCTTTGGCGCCAGCAAGTAGTGGTGGCAGTACAGAACCCAAACCGATTGCATGCATCGGGTCATGAGGTTGGGTATCTAACCATCGACCAATCCAACCCGTGCGTTGTGATTCATCAGGCGAGGCACTTTGCCAAATCGCCATTGAGGTGAAGTGAGAGAGATCGGGGGTCGGATAACCAACTCCGCGAACAATCGCCAAATCCCCCGCATCCCACAAACTTTTAAATCCAGTCATGGATCCATTGAGAGCGAGCTCTGCATCGAGCGGAATCACTTGGTTATCTGGAATATAAATTCCAGGGCGAGATTGTTTGTAAATCGTATCGGTATGCGGGATGACAGTGTTAAGTCCATCGTTGCCACCATAAAGCGTGACGACCACCAAAATAGGAGTACCGGTTGGCAGTGGACGTGTCTGACCTGCATGAACGATATCGGCGAGCGAGAGCTGGGTTGCCACAGCACCAGCGCCGGCTCCGCCCACCATTTGTAAGAACTTGCGACGAGAAAGCGTATCCATTGCTCTATCTCCTATGCGTTCACTACATACTCGGGCGAATTAATCGCAATCAACACCAGCTGCTGTGGATCGCTGAGAACAGTCCGCAATACTGACTTTGTGCGATCAGACCACGCAGCTACTCCCAACATATCTGCCAGGAAATCAATACGTGCATCGGTTGGACCAATAGCTGCAAGTGAACTCAAGTCAGCTTTCTGCAGAATGTAATGAGAGAACGATAAGCGCGTCTGGGCGCTGGAAATATTGATCCACGCATCATCTGCAGGCCACCCACCGACGTTTGGAGGATTGAGCGGCTCTTGGCTGAGTGTTGCTAAGTAGCGCACAACATTTGAGTTAACGGGAAGTGACGATGGTAAGACACCGAGTGCTCGGCACACGCTGACAAACCAATCAACCGGGGCCTTAGCTTGAGCATGCATGGGATCGCTCATTGCTTTGCTTGTTGCCAGAGCGCGAACGGTCGCTGCAATATCGCGAGTACTAAAAGCATCAATGACGTTTTGATCCAGTAGCGGTGTTGAACTCGAAATGAATCGATACCAGAGGCGATGCGGAATATATTGCTGGTTAGCTGGTAGCGAGGTTATGTAATCACTAATGGCTGGCGCATCAAAAGTTCCGGTTGTTCCGAGAAATGTAACAACAGAACTATCGTGCTGCTTTGCATTAAAACTCACCGTGCCCGCGCTGCGAACAGTTTTATATCCAGTGAGCGCTTTGGCGATTGTCTGAACATCGCTCTCGGTATAACTACCAACTCCTAGGGTGAATAGCTCCATAAACTCGCGCGCCAAATTCTCATTCGGAGATTTTGCAACATTCGAATTTCCATCAAGCCAAAAGAGCATCGCGCTATCGACAATCATTTGCCGAGCCTGATCTTTGAAATTACCTAACGCAGTATTTCGCAAAACTTGATTCTGTTGATACATGGGAAGTGCGTATTGCACTTTCCCGACGGCAGTTGCCCAATGTCCGTGCCAAAACCATGTCATGCGCTCCGTTAATCCATGGTCAGCGCTGACCATTCGATCGAGCCACCACAACTGTGTGGCCAAGATCTGGCCTTGGCGTGCACTTTGAAATGCAGCAAGCGCTGCTGTTTTTTGTGGTGGATAGTCGCCTAGATCGCTCAGTGTTGGTGGAGTAACTGCAGCTGCTCCAGCATCGACCGCCGGCACTGTAAGCACTGATTGACGGGCCTTGGCCACTCCGCTGGCAACTAGGGCAGCGAACTCACCCGGTTTTGGACCAAAACCAAATCGATGAATAAGCCGAGATATCTCAAGCCGATCTGTCGTTGCCATAGTTGCGAGAGTAGCCCGTATGTCAGAGCATTCATATGGTTCTGTAGGATGTACAAATGAATTCACGTGAAACTCTAAAGAATGAGATCCTCAACAAAGCTGTTGTCCATGGCAAAGTCATCTTGTCATCTGGCAAAGAAGCAGACTATTACGTCGATCTGCGACGCATCACTTTAGATCACGTTGCAGCCCCGCTCGTTGGACAGGTAATGCTCGATCTCACCAAAGATTTGGATTACGACGCTGTTGGTGGACTCACACTCGGCGCCGATCCTGTTGCTACCGCGATGATGCATGTTGCAGCTAGCCAAGGTCGCGCACTTGATTCTTTTGTTGTTCGCAAAGCGGAGAAAGCTCACGGACTACAGCGCCGTATTGAAGGGCCAGATGTTAAAGGCAAGCGCGTCTTGGCTGTCGAAGATACATCGACAACGGGTGGTTCAGTTTTGACTGCTGTCGAAGCACTTAAAGAAGCTGGCGCAATCGTTGTTGGCGTTGCAGTAATCGTCGAACGCGGAGCAGCCGATGCAGTTTCAGAAGCTGGTTTGGAATACCGCGCGGCTTACCAATTAGCCGATTTGGGTTTGTAGTTTTAACCACTCAATAATTTTTGCGGCATCTATCTGTGGGTCATCACCTAGTTCACAGGTGTAGGAAGCAACTTCTCGATAATGTGGATCACGTCGCATGAATCGCTCAGTAATGACGGCTTGAGCATTCTCTGCCAGAGCTTGTCTTCCGATTCCCGTAGAGCCAGCGCGCTCCAGTAATTTCTCTAGCGGAAGTCGTAAATAAATCGAAGTTGCTTCACGAAGTAGCTTGACGCTTTCTGGATAATCAATGACCGATGCAGCGGCACCCGCGATAAATGGCGCTGGACGTTGCATCACGTGTTGCAAGTACTCGCCTTCAAGCGCATGCAGCTCTGGAACAGAGAGTGCCGAGAGTTGTTCAACCGTAAGGTCATTTAAGGAAGCCAACTCTCCATCATTATCGAAATATGGCCAGCCCAATTCGGCACTTATGAGGGTGCCCAATGTGGTTTTACCCGCCCCCATAGGGCCAATCAGAATTACTTTTTGAGCGCTCATTGAGTCTGGTCAAGCACCGAGATATCTTGAGGAGTAATCACTCCTTTAACAACTTTGCGACTCTCAACGTCCGCAAAGGCCTCTTCCCACTGCTCCAAGGGGTAGATCGATGTAAGTACGGCTGGGTCATATTTCTTAGACGCCATAAAAGCCAATGCACGATCCCAGCTTGAATACTCAGATGAAAGAGAGGTGAAGATGGTGATCGATTTAGTCGTCGCTGCATTAATGTTAAATGGAACCTCACTCTGATTTGCTAAACCCAATTCCAAAACGCGACCCAAACGGCGAGTTAAGAGGGCACATAGTGTGAGAGATTCACCTGCACCTGTTGAATCAATAGCTAAATCAAAAGTATCGCCCAAAGCAGAGACTGCACTTACATTATCTTTCAAGGTGTGTGTCTTGATACCAAGAGACTCTGCAATCTCCAAGCGTTTCGCGCTACTTGCTCTACCTACAAGCACGACTTCACTTGCTCCGGCAGCCTTCACTAACATTGCTGAAATAAGTCCGATTGGACCAGGGCCAACAACGACAACTCTCTCACCAATAGCAATTCCTGCACGGTCGATTCCGGTAATACATATGGCAGTTGGTTCGGTAACCGTAGCTGTACGAAAACTCACACCATCTGGAACTTTATGTAATAAATTCGCAGGCAGCAGTACAAACTCTGCAAACGCTCCGTCGATACCCCAGCCAGGACTTCGCTTTGCAGGACAAAGATGAATGGCGCCACGTCGACATGCATCGCAGCTCATGCAAGCAAGTGTGTGTTGTTCACAGACAACACGATCTCCCACCTTCCAAGCACCGCAATCATTTCCGACTTCTACAATGCGCCCGGTGTACTCATGACCAAGTACAACAGGGGGCCAGTTCTTGTGTGTGTCTTCAAGAATGTGCACATCAGTGCCACAAATGCCACTTGCAACCACTTCTACAAGAACCCAACCAGGACGCACAACGGGCTTTGGCCAATCGCTCTTGAGTTCAACATGGCCCGGACCTTTAGCTGTCTTGACTAAAGCTTTCATTTCTATTCCCTACATCCTGCGCTTGTCGGACTGGTCCTTCTCACTGTTCTTTTAAAAGAATACACGGTCGGAGAATATCCCCGACCGTGTATCGTCAAACTATCTAGGTTTTAAAACATACCTAGGGGGTATTAGTTAACACCCCAGATCTTCTTGTAGATATCACGGTATCCGTTGAGTGGATCCCATGATGTTGCATTTCCAATGTTCGCCTTTGTAACAAGGTGAGTTGCTGGAACATATCCACTAGCTGCAACGTTGTTGAATGCACGGTTGAATTCATCAACGATCTGCCAGCCCTCTTGGTTAAGAGGCTCAGGGACTGTTACTGACTGATATTGACCAGATGCGATACGTGAGTACTCATCTGTTGATCCATCGCCAGCACCAACGTTGTGAGGGAAGCCAGTTCCAGACTTACCTGCGGCACGGAGTGCTGTAGCGATTGGTGTGACATACAAGCTTCCATTGATTGAGATGGAATCTGTCCACTTGCTACCAAACTTTGCGAGCAGAGCAGATGTTTCTGACTGCATCAAAGTTGATGTGCTGTTACCGATTGGAATGTTGTCATACTTCAAGATGTTCATTGTTGGACAGGTCTTGAGTTCTGCAACAATCTCATCAGACTTACCCTTTGCGAAAGGAATTGAGAAGTCAGAGAAGACGACTACGCCACCCTTACCGCGAGAGTCAGAAATAGCCCAGTCTGCACTGATTGTTGAAACATCCTTGCGGAGTGTTGTTACGTTAGAGAAGAGACCGACCTGTGGTTGTGGACCGGCGGTAGCTTCTGCGTGCCAACCAATAACCGGAATATTTGCAGCGTTAGCAGCCTTGATTGCATCACTTGTTGTCGCTGGATCGAATCCACCTACAACGATTCCATCAGCGTGAAGTGTGACGGCCTGGTTCATAGCTTGATCCATGCCCTGTTGGGTGCCTTGACCATCAAGAACCTTGACGTTCCAACCAATAGCCTTTGCTGCTTCTGCAACACCAGCTTCGGCACCAGCAACTCCACCATTGGTCATTGTCTGTGCAACATAGTAAATAGTCTTACCTGTAGCAGCCTTAGGGCCAGTCTTTGGACCAGTCCAAGGAGCAGCTGAGTTTGCTGCAAGCTTTACAGCAGCATCAGCTTTAGCGAGAGCCGCTGTGCAGCTGCCTGCAGCGTTGGCACTCGATGTACCAATTGCGATTGTTGAGCTTGTAACAAGTGCGATAACCGCAGCTGTTACAAATGTGCTCTTTTTAGCTTTGTTCACTTGTCTCCTTAGTTATGTGAGGGTTGTTGCTTTCCATGCTTTTCCTTGAAGCCTCTGCTCCCGCTTTAAGGCGGCGTCTTGTGGAATAACCCGCAAGACCAACAGCGGCTAACAAAGTTAAACCGTTGAAGAGAGGTGTTACCCAGAATGAAGCACCAAGTTGCTGGATTCCGGATACTCCGATTGCAAGAATTGCTACTGCGACAAACGTTCCCATCGCATTAGCGCGTCCCAATCGAATAGTTGTTGACCCTAGGAGTGCACCTACGAATGCAGGTAACAAATACTCTGAGCCAAGACTTGGGTTGCCGATCTGTTGTTGAGCGGCGAGCAAACAACCTGCAAATCCTGTGATTGCAGATGCGGTAACAAAAGCCATAATTGTGTAGCGACGCTTAGGCACACCTACAAGTTCAGCTGCACGTGGGTTTGAACCTATGACATAGAGCGCTCGGCCCGCTGGCAAAAGTTCTAGAACGAGTCCCAATAGAATCACTAACAGAATCACATAATAAAATCCCATTGGTAGACCGAGAATGTGGCGATCGTAGATATCCGTAAAACTAATTGGTAAGCCTTTAAATGGCGGAACGATTCGTCCGCCACCGGTGATCCAACCGCTAAATGCGTAGAGCACGCTTCCGGTGCCAAGTGTGGCGATAAAGGAATCGATTTGAGCGAACTCCACTAATAACCCATTGATCAAACCAACGAGTGCGCCTCCGACGATTACGAGCAAGCAGATCCAAGGCCATGGAATATGTTTGTAAGCCAAGAACCACATCACCACAACATGGGATAAGCCAACGCCATAACCCATAGATAAATCAAAATTACCGGTGACGATAGGAATCATTGCACCTAGAGCTAATATGGCAGGTATTGCTTGATTTGAAAGTATTCCTTGCAAATTTGAAAACGTTGGGTAGGAATCAGGTAGGACGATAGAGAAGACGATGAAAAGTATTACCGCCAAAATGGGCAATCCCCATGTTCCAAGACGCAAAGCCCAACTGGTCTCTGACTTTAGTTTCTCTGACATCTTTTAGATACTCACATTCGCTCGAGATGCATAGGTGACAAGGCTTTCGATATTGATTTCATGGCGAGGTAGTTCTTTGACGATCTCGCCATTAGAGAAGACCAATGCTCGGTGGGCCATCAAACTGACTTCTTCAAAATCGGTAGAGACCAACAAAATCGAAAGCCCGTTTTCGGTCGCACGATGTATGAGTTGGTAAATCTCGTTTTTAGCACCAACGTCAACACCTGCCGTTGGCTCTTCCAGAACAATCAAGGTGCGATCTGCAGTGAGCCACCTCGCCAAAATTACTTTTTGTTGATTACCACCGGAGAGCGTTGCGATTGAAAGTTCAGTCGTGCGTGGCTTTACATTGAACTCATCATCGTAGGAATATGTGAGTGCGCGTTCCTTGCCAACTCTGATCGTCTTGAAAAATCCATAACCGCGAACGCGAAGATTTGGGAACATATTTTCGCGGAGCGTGATGTCAGAAAAGAGACCTTCTTCAGCGCGAGATGACGTTATTAACGCAATTCCCTGATTGACTGCCGCTTCTACACTGCCTGAAACTTCAACACCGTTGAGTGTGATGTGACCGTTAAAACGATGGATAGCGCCAGCAACCATGCGACCGATTTCTCGTTGCCCTGCTCCGTTGAGTCCGATCAAACCAAGAACCTCACCTTTGTGGACACTCAAAGATGTAGGCAAGACATTTGGGCCAGAAAGTTCTTTGAGTTCAAGCACTGGCGCGCCATGTGTGAATTCACCAAGCTTAAATGTTTTCGTTTCTCCGCCAACAATTGCACGTACGAGTTTTTCAGGTGAAAATGTATCGATTGATCCATCCTCCACAAGCTTGCCATCACGCATCACAATTACACGGTCAGTCACTTTGAAAATTTCATCAAGTCGGTGTGAGACATAAACAATCGCAGTACCCTCATCACGCAAGCGACGCAATACAGCGAATAGATTCTCACAATCATGTGCATGCAGGCTCGCTGTTGGCTCATCAAGAACCAAAACATCAGAATGATCGTAAAGGGCACGAGCTATAGCAACCAGAGAACGATCAGCACGTGAGAGATTCTTAACTGTGTCTTTCGCGTTTATATGTGGAGCCACTTTTGAAAGTGCATCAGTGGCACGAGTGCGCACCCCACGCCAATCAATAAAGCCGCCTTTAGTTGGGTATTTGGAGCCAAGAGCAATGGATTCAGCAACCGTCATCCACTCAACTAAGCCAAGATCTTGGTGAATGAAGGCAAACTTCACATCATCTAGATTCTTTTGAGGTGATCCAGTGATAGTTCCAGAATCT
>CAIWXY010000250.1 GCA_903916775.1 uncultured Actinomycetes bacterium | reverse complement strand
GGAGTCATCAACACTGAGGTCATCAATCCAAGTGAGCCATATCCCTGAGCAACAGTGTCTGATTGAACATCGCCGTCATAGTTCTTACATGCCCAGACATAGCCACCTTCCATACGCAATGACATAGCAACCATGTCATCGATCAAGCGGTGTTCGTACCAAATTCCGAGCGCTTCAAATTGAGTTTTAAATTCAGCCTGATAGATCTCTTCGAAGATATCTTTGAATCGACCATCGTAAGCCTTCAGGATTGTGTTCTTTGTGGAAAGATAAACAGGATATTTGCGAATCAATCCATAGTTGAGAGATGCACGAGCGAAATCGCGAATCGAATCATCAAGGTTGTACATAGCCATCGCAACACCAGAGCCTGGGAAGTCAAAGACTGTGTGTTCGATTGGCGCCGAACCATCTTCTGGAACGAAAGTCATTGTCAGCTTGCCCTTGCCAGGCACCTTGAAATCTGTTGCGCGATATTGGTCGCCAAATGCGTGACGGCCGATCACAATTGGCTTTGTCCAATGAGGGACCAAGCGTGGCACGTTAGAGATAATGATTGGCTCACGGAAGATAACGCCGCCCAGAATGTTGCGGATGGTTCCGTTAGGAGACTTCCACATCTTCTTAAGCCCAAACTCGGATACACGAGCTTCATCTGGTGTGATGGTCGCGCACTTGATACCAACGCCGTGCTTCTGGATTGCATGGGCTGCATCAATAGTGATCTGGTCATCAGTCTCATCGCGCTTTTGGATGCTGAGGTCGTAGTACTCAAGGTTCACATCAAGATAAGGCAAGATCAACTTATCTTTGATGAACTGCCAGATGATGCGAGTCATCTCATCGCCATCTAGCTCAACTACTGTGCCTTCGACTTTAATCTTGTTCATATGAGTACCGCTCCCCTTATAGATCTTTAACGTCAGCTTGCTTGCTACGAACTGCTTCTGCGGCAACTTTGAGCGCGGCAACTTCGCTATGAGTGAGCGCAGTTTCGACTACTTCCTTGATACCGGTGCGACCAATCTTGGCTTCTACGCCGAGATAGACACCGCTAATTCCATATTGACCTTCGACCCAGGCACAGACAGGCATGATTGCGCCTGAATCTTCGATGACAGCCTTGGCCATACGTGCAGCTGCTGCTGAAGGAGCATAGTAAGCAGAACCCGTCTTGAGGAGTGCGACGATTTCAGCTCCGCCGTTGCGGGTGCGTTCGACAAGTTCGTCGATATCGCTAGCTGCAAGAAGTGAGGTAAGTGGTTGGCCATTGACAGTGCAGCGGCTTGGTACTGGGACCATGGTGTCGCCGTGTGAGCCAAGTGTCAGTGTCTTCACTGCGCTTACTGGGACCGCAAGCTTCTCAGCAACGTAGTTGGTGAAGCGAGCAGTATCAAGCATTCCAGCCTGACCCATGACTTGGTGATGTGGGAATCCTGTTGCAATCTGAGTAAGCGCTGTCATTTCATCGAGTGGATTAGAGACCACGATGATGACTGCCTTAGGTGAATGCTTTGCAATGTTCTCTGCAACGCCACGTACGATTCCAGCGTTAACGCCGATCAAATCCATGCGTGACATTCCAGGCTTGCGAGGTAATCCTGCGGTTATGACAACTACATCAGAATTCGCACTAGCTTCATATCCAGCACCATCTGCTGTTGTGGTTGCACCAACAACCTTAGTTTCAAAACCTTCGATTGAGCGAGATTGGTTCATATCAAGGGCCAGTCCCTCGGCTTTACCCTCGAGAATATCTGTGAGAACAACAGTCTCAAAGATGTCGTACTCAGCTAAACGAAGCGCTGTTGTTGAACCGTAAAAACCTGATCCAACGACGGTGACCTTGCCTGATCTGCTCATCTATTCTCTCCCAATCAGTGGTGTGAAAGTTCTTCCTGTAAATTCTATCGAGCGTGCGGCAGCGTGAACGACAGAACCAGAAGCAGGAGCGCAATCACCACAGGGATTATGAGCTCTACTTTTCGCTTTGCCGGTGAGCTGGTGTACGAGTTGTAAGAGTAAAGGGCGCAGCCAATTGCAACAAGAATGCTGCCACTCCGCGCTGCCCCGAAAATGCCGATTGTGACGCCGATTACAACAATAAGCGTGAATAACTTACTCCAAAAGCGTGGGCGGCCTTTGAGGGGTGGCAGATTGTCAATTCTGAACATTTATTTATTGCTACCAGCAATCGCCATCTCCACCACATTGGTAAGAAGCATTGCTCGGGTCATTGGGCCAACTCCACCTGGCATCGGAGCGATAAACGCTGCAATGTCCGCTACCCCGGGATGAATATCGCCAAGTAGCCCAGCATCAGTTCGAGTAATTCCTACATCCAAAACTGTCACACCAGGCTTGACCATATCTGGAGTCAGCAGATGAGCACTTCCTACAGCCGCAATGATGATGTCAGCCCGCTTGGTGTGGAATGCAACATCTTTTGTTGCTGTATGAGTAATGGTCACAGTTGCGTCGTCACCACGGCGTGTGAGCATCAATGAAAGTGGTCGACCAACTGTAAGACCACGACCCATGATGACAACTTCGGCGCCTTTAGTTGAGACGCCATAGCGATGGAGCAGTTCCAAAATTCCGCGTGGCGTGCAAGGCAGCGGAGCAGGCTCGCCGATCACGAGCTTTCCAAGATTCAAAGGATGCAAGCCATCTGCATCTTTTGCTGGATCAATTGCCTCCAGAACTTTGTTTGCATTGATTCCCTTTGGGAGCGGAAGCTGCACAATGTAGCCGGTGCATTCTTTGGAATTATTGAGATCTTTGATTGCAGCCAATACATCTGCTTCAGTAGCGGACGCGGGCAGATCAACTCGAATGGATGCGATTCCGACCTCGGCGCAATCTTTATGTTTTCCACCGACATACGAGTGCGAACCAGGATCATCGCCAACAAGGACAGTTCCAAGACCTGGCTTGATCTCCATGCGCGCTACCTGCGCTGCGAGTTCTTCCTTGATGGCTTTCGCCGTTGCCTTGCCGTCGAGAATCTGTGCACTCATTCTTCAATCCCTATCTTCAATGTATCGTCAAACTATCTTTATTGTTTATTACGGGCAAAGGTGGAATTAAGCATGTGAGAAGTGACGGACTCCCGTAAAGAACATCGCAACACCGGCGTTTTTCGCCGCCGTGATAACTTCTTCATCTCGAACACTGCCGCCAGGTTGAACAATTGCAGTGACTCCTGCATCGATCAATATCTGTAGCCCATCTGCAAATGGGAAGAAGGCATCGCTTGCTGCAACTGATCCAGCTGCACGCTCCCCTGCTCTTGCGATTGCCAAGCGAGCTGAGTCGACGCGATTGACCTGCCCCATACCCACACCCACTGATGCACCATCGTGTGCCAGCAGGATCGCATTGCTTTTAACTGCCCGT
>CAIWXY010000249.1 GCA_903916775.1 uncultured Actinomycetes bacterium | reverse complement strand
TCAATGTCGGCAGCACCTTCTTCCTGAACATCTTCGTATGCCGCTAAGAATCCTGGGAAGGTAATAACCGATCCATTTGCGCGAAAGGTTGCAGACTCTTTATTTCGTGTTATCGCTTCAAAGTCGACGCGCATCTGCATCTTCTTGGCATCGGCCATTTGGGATGCGATGGTTCGCTTCCAAATCAAGTCATAGAGCGCGAATTCGTCGCGGCTTAGCTCTGGGGCGAGCTCGCCAGGAGTCTTAAATACATCTCCGGCAGGACGAATCGCCTCGTGCGCCTCTTGGGCGTTCTTGGTCTTGCCCTCATATAGTCGCGGACTGCTTGGGATGTACTCCTTGCCATAAAGCGAAGCAGCCTGAGCCCTAGCAGATGAAATGGCAGTCTGCGAAAGGGTTACAGAATCGGTACGCATATAGGTGATGTAGCCGTTTTCATAGAGACGTTGAGCAACGCGCATGGTCAATTGCGCACCCCAACCAAGTCGCGAACCAGCATCCTGTTGCATCGTCGATGTTGTAAATGGTGCCTTAGGGCGCTCGGTGCGAGGTGATTCGTCTGTGCTCAAGACTGTGAGCTTTTGACCGCTAAGGCTCTGTGTTAACTCATTCGCAGATGCCTCATCAAGCAAGAGGATATTGCTAGCGGATTTCTCTTTGAGTCCGCCGTTCTCATCGAAATCATTTGTAGTGGCAACGCGTTTACCACCTAAAGAGATTAAACGTGCTGTGAAGTTCTTCTCGGTCCGCGCCTTGAGATCCCACCACGCTGAAGAGATAAAGGCCATACGTTCGCGTTCGCGTTCAACAATTAACCTGGTTGCAACAGATTGCACGCGACCGGCGCTAATTCGAGGCATCACCTTTTTCCAGAGAACTGGAGAGAGTCGATAACCATAAAGTCGATCAAGTACTCGGCGCGTCTCCTGCGCATCTACTAATCGATAATCAAGATCGCGAGTGTTATGTGCTGCCTCTTGGATCGCTTCCTTTGTAATTTCATGGAAGACCATTCGACTAATCGGAATCTTGGGACGTAAAACTTCTATAAGGTGCCAAGCGATCGCTTCACCCTCGCGGTCCTCATCGGTAGCGAGAATGAGTTCATCGGCGTTTTTCATGAGAGCTTTTAACTCGTTAACCTTCGCTCGCTTATCTGGGTTAATGACATAAAGAGGTGCGAAATCTTCTTCGATATTTACACCCTCTTTGGCCCAAGCAACTTTCTTGTACTCGGCAGGGATATCAGCGGCGCGCTGCGGCAGATCACGAATGTGGCCTACCGAAGCTTCCACCACGTATTCGTCTCCTAGAAAGGCGCCGATCTTGCGCGCCTTTGCAGGGGACTCCACGATAACAAGCTTGATACCCAAATTAATTAACTCCTAAAGGATCTTGAAGGCAAAGAGAGAGCCTTCTGCCCTCACTCTAAACCGAGACAGTTATGCGATAACTGTCCCAGCTCTAGCGCTTCGAACTAAAGCGTAGACAATAACAATGACAGCGAAGAGTGCGATCAATCCACTTGCAACTGCATGACCCTTGAGTGAGAAGGAGACAATTGCAGGCGTAATCAGGAGCGCTACCAAGTTCATAACTTTAAGCAGTGGATTGATAGCAGGACCGGCGGTGTCTTTGAATGGATCACCAACGGTATCTCCAACGATCGTCGCGACATGGGCATCTGACCCCTTTCCGCCGTGATGACCATCTTCAACCATCTTCTTTGCGTTATCCCATGCTCCACCAGCGTTAGCAAGGAAGACCGCCATGAGTGTTCCAGTTCCGATGGCACCTGCGAGGTAAGCACCGAGTGCACCGACGCCGAGTCCAAAACCAACTGCAATAGGAGCCATAACAGCGAGCAATCCAGGAGCGACAAGCTCACGCAATGAATCGCGAGTACAGATATCAACTACGCGACCGTACTCAGGCTTCTCGGTCCCATCCATGATTCCGGGGTGTAGGCGGAACTGCTCACGGACTTCAACCACAACTGCACCTGCAGCGCGTGAAACCGCGTTGATAGCGAGCCCCGAAAAAAGGAATACAACAGATGCTCCAATAATTAAGCCCACCAGATTACGTGGGTTGGCAATATCTAGAACTCCTTGGAATTGCAGGTTGAGAGTAGATGCGGTCTTACCTGCATCACTTACTGCCTTCAAGATTGCATTTGTAAATGCTCCGAAGAGCGCGGTAGCTGCAAGCACAGCGGTGGCAATCGCAATTCCTTTAGTAATCGCCTTGGTTGTATTACCTACAGCATCTAGTGATGTAAGGATTGCGGCGCCTTCACCGTGGACATCGCCAGACATTTCAGCAACACCTTGGGCGTTATCTGAAATGGGTCCGAAGGTATCCATTGCAACGATAACTCCAACTGTTGTGAGAAGTCCGGTACCGGC
>CAIWXY010000248.1 GCA_903916775.1 uncultured Actinomycetes bacterium | reverse complement strand
TGAGTTGAACCAGCTCCTGAACCAAAGCGAGCCACGAACTCTTCGAGCATCGCTTGCGTCCCACTTGCACCCGAACGGGTCACACCAGCATCCATAAATGCAAGGAGCATATCCAAGGTTTTTACTCCACCAGCGCTCTTGACGTGCACCTTAGGGGAGACACTTGCGCGCATGAGTTTTACATCTTCTAGTGTGGCGCCAGTAGGCGCAAAGCCTGTTGAAGTTTTTACGTAGTGGCCGCCAGCTGCTTCGACCAGCTGACATGCCTTCACGATCTCATCCTTTGTTAGATACGCATTTTCAAGGATGACTTTGACGTGATGGGGGGCAGCAGCTTCGACCACGGCAGCAATTTCGTCTTGAACTTCTTGATACATGCCCGACTTCATCCAGCCGATGTTGATCACAACATCGATCTCAACGGCTCCATGAGTAACAGCGTCTTTAGTTTCAAAGACTTTGGTTGCAGTAGTGCTCGATCCGTGAGGGAATCCAACAACCGTGCCTACCAATACATCACTGCCTTTGAGTTCGGCAGCGCACAGTGCGACGTCAGCAGGCTTACAGCATACGGAGGCCACATCATATTTCTTTGCGATAGCACATCCTTCGATGACTTCGCTCCTGCTCATCTCTGGTCGAAGCAAGGCGTGATCGATGGTTTTAGCTACTTGGTGGAGCGTGTACGGAGATTTCTCACTCATGATCATCCTCTATTCAGCGGCTAACGCGGCATATCCTGGGTTAATAATATTTTTAATAATTGCTTCACGCTCATCAAAGGGGATAAAAGCACTCTTGAGTGAATTGACTGTGGCCAGTTGTAAATCACCAAGCGTCCATCCAGCAGAAGCAACGAGGTGTTGCATCTCGTTGCTGACAGTCGTATTGCTCATCAAGCGATTATCTGTGTTGATGGTGATGCGAAAACCGAGATTTTTGAGAATGGTGATCGGGTGTGTGGCGTAGTCCGAAGCCGCTCCGGTTTGGATATTCGACGTTGGGCAGAGCTCCAGCGCTATTCGACGATCACGAACATAAGAAGCTAAACGACCTAGTTTGGGAACGCTCTGACTAAAGTCGATATCTTCAATAATTCGCACACCGTGACCAATGCGATCACTGCCGCAGAGTTGAATAGCTTGCCAAATCGATGCTGGGCCAAATGCTTCACCCGCATGGATTGTGAAGTGAGCGTTCTCTTGGCGAAGGTAATCAAATGCCTCGCTATAGTTTTTGGCAGGAAAGCCATCTTCTGGGCCAGCGATATCAAAACCAACCACATGTTGATCGCGATACTGAACAACCTTGTGTGCAACCTCGTTGGCGAAATCATTTTGGCGAAGAGCGCAGAGAATTTGCTCCGCTCGAATCGAAAGTCCTTCCGCCTTGGCATCGGTCATACCGAGTGCAAAACCTTCGGTTGTTGCAGCAATAACGCCATCTAGGTCGAGCTGATCGGTGACAAAGAGTTCCGGTGCGCCGCGGATTTCGGCGTAGACGACACCGTCTCGAGCTAGGTCGACGACTGCTTCTCGAGCCACCCTGATAATCGCTTCGCGGCTCCGCATTACTGCCACCGTGTGTTCGAATGTCTCTAGATACCGAACGAGTGAACCCGAATTAGCTGACTCCTCAAACCACGTGGCTAGTTCAATTGGATCATTGGAAGGCAATCCGTTATAGCCAATCTCTTTGGCTAACTCGATGATGGTCTGCGGCCTTAAACCCCCGTCGAGGTGATCATGAAGCACAGCCTTTGGAGCGCGCTTAATCTGATCCTGTGTTGGTCTGCTCGTGAGTGACATAGCTTCAGTTATCCCGTGATCTTTTCGAGGATGAGTGGCAAACGTTCTACCTTCTCTCCAGTGGATGAGATGCGCACACAGTTGGCAAGCGCCTCAATAGCGCGCTCAAATCTTTCAGGCTCATCTGTATGCAAGGTAAATAAAGGTTTACCGGCAGTAATCGTTTGGCCGGGTTTTGCATGAATTTCAATTCCTGCACCGGCCTGCACGCTCTCGCCTAAGCGTTCACGTCCAGCTCCAAGCCTCCAGGCCGAGATACCAACGTCGAGAGCGTTCATCTCAATAATTTCACCGCTCGCCGAAGCTGTAATGATGTGTTGCTCTTTTGCTATTGGGAGTGAAGCATCGGGGTCTCCACCTTGAGCCTCGATCATTGCTCGCCATGTATCCATAGCTGCACCATTCTTAAGAGCATCGGCAGGATCATGAAGGGGTTTAATGCCAGCAGCATCTAACATCTCGCGTGCGAGTGTGATTGTCAGTTCGACAACATCGGCAGGTCCACCTCCTGCAAGGACTTCAACTGATTCCCGAACTTCAAGAGCATTACCCGCAGTCAATCCAAGAGGGACATCCATTGCAGTTACTAAAGCGCGGGTAGTTACGCCCGCTCGTGTGCCGAGTTGAACCATAACCTGCGCTAGTTCGCGCGCTTTCGCTGGGTCACTCATAAAGGCACCATTGCCGGTCTTTACATCCAAAATAAGTGCGCCAGTTCCTTCGGCGATTTTCTTACTCATGATGCTAGAAGCAATTAGCGGAATCGCTTCGACGGTCGAAGTCACATCACGCAACGCATAGAGCTTTTTATCTGCAGGCGCTAGCCCTGGACCCGCTGCACAAATAACTGCGCCACAACTCTGGATGACGTGGAGCATCTCCTCATTTGTTAGCGACGCTCTCCAGCCAGGAATAGACTCCAATTTATCGAGAGTGCCTCCTGTATGTCCTAGTCCACGCCCGGAAAGCTGTGGAACCGCGCCACCGCATGCCGCCACTAATGGAGCAAGTGGGAGAGTGATCTTGTCGCCGACTCCGCCGGTGGAGTGTTTGTCGACAGTAGGTCGCGTGAGCATCGACCAATCCATCCGTTTGCCACTATTGATCATGGCATCAGTCCATCGCGAAATCTCGCGCATGTTCATACCATTGAGCAAAATCGCCATAAGCAAGGCGGACATCTGTTCATCGGCTACTACTCCACGTGTGTACGCGTCGATCACCCAGTCGATTTGCGGATCAGTTAATTCGTATTTGTCGCGCTTGGCAGCGATGATTTCGACTGCAGCAAATTGCTCGCTCATGACAGGTGGCTTGGGCCAAACGCCCATGGAAGTAGTGCTGACATCATAGAAACTCCATCTGTAGTCATAACAAGGAGCTCGTTGCCACCATGCTCGAATAACAATTGGCGGCATCGGCCACACGGTGCCAAATAATTACCACCACCATCTACACATACGAAGGCAATCAAGCGACCGCCGCCACTTGCAATAAGTTCGGAGATGAGGCCGCATTCAGCGCAAAGGGTGAGTCCATAGCTGGCATTTTCAACATTGCAGCCAGTGATCACTCGGCCATCATCTACACGTGCGGCAACTCCAACTGGAAATTTGGAGTACGGAGCGTATGCCTTGCGCATCGCCAGCGTAGCGGCAGAGGTTAGTCCCTGCCAATCAATATCTGAAGCTAACGGGGTACTCATGCGTTACCGCCACGTTTGTATGGTGCGCCATCGGCTGCAGGAGCTCGAACTCTTCCAACAAATCCGCTGACAGCAATGATTGTGGCGATATAGGGAGCCATCAACATGAATTGACTTGGAATAGGTGTTCCCGTAATCGATAGAACACCCTGGAGGTTGTCTGCAAATCCAAAGAGAAGTGATGCTCCCACTGCGCCCCACGGACTCCATCGGCCAAAGATCATGGCGGCCAAGGCGATAAAGCCTTCACCGGCGGTCATCTCTTTACCAAAGGAGCCAACAGCGCCAACCGTGAAGTAAGCACCACCAAATCCAGCGATCATTCCAGCGATGATGACATTTTTGAAACGTAGACGATTGACGTTGATTCCAACGCTATCTGCAGCTGTTGGGTGCTCTCCAACCGCGCGAGTGCGCAAGCCCCACTTGGTCTTAAAGAGTGAGAGATGGATGAAGATAACCGCTAAATACATGATGTAGACAATGATCGTCTGATCAAAAAATATAGGGCCCAAGATTGGAATCTTCCACATTACCGGGATCTTGAGGGGTTGCAGAGTCGGTCCTGAGTTCCATGTGCTTTGGTAAGGAATGAGCAGGCGCTTATAGAGGAAGTCAGTTAAGCCATACACCAATACATTGAGAACAAAGCCCAGGATGATCTGATCGATCGAATACTTGATGGCAAAAAGTGCAAGTAGGAATGAGATCATCGCACCAGCAAACGGAGCGATGAGCAGCCCCCACGTGGTGCTGTGAGTGAGACTTGCAATCACGCCAGATGCGAATGCGCCAGCAAGTAACTCACCTTCAATAGCAATGTTGACCACGCCAGAGCGTTCGCTCATGACGCCAGCCATCGATCCAAAGATCAATGGAACCGAGAGTAGGAGTGCGCCTTGGAGCAAACCTGTAAACGGAATAAATTTTCCGGCAGCAGCCCACGACAGAAAGGACATCAATAGACCTGCGCTCGTGATCGCGCTAGCTAAGCGAATCGTTTTGCGAGCCCGAAATTGCAGATATGCAATTGTGGATCCGAGAATCGCAATACCTGCAAAGAGCTGGGATGCGCTCTTAGAGCCGATGACCCATTGATGGATCAAGATCCATTCTTTGTCGAGGATAAATCCATAGGTGACGTTCTGTCCGGAAGCTGGAATTACTCCAAATCCGATAAATGCGAGGAGTGAAAGAATTGCCATGGTGTAAACACC
>CAIWXY010000247.1 GCA_903916775.1 uncultured Actinomycetes bacterium | reverse complement strand
GGCCCATGACCAGAATTGGCATTGATGTTGGCCTTCATGACCTGATCTATGCCGAGCTCACTTCCAGGGAAGCAAAGAAGATTGATACTGGAGATCATGTTGAGGTTACGATCTCAAGTGACTCTGTGATGGTCACTCATGCCTGAGTTGGACACTCAAGTACAGCGAATTGCGCGCGACCTTCCTAATGAGAAAGGTTGGCGCGCTCTTAAGCGTGCAGAAGGCGAAGTGCTCGAGGGCCTAGCTCCATCAGAGGATGCAGAATCGGTACTGAGCTTGGTACACATCTCGGATCTTCATATCTGCGATGCGCAATCTCCTGCTCGAGCTGAACTTATGGATCGTTTTGCCGATCCACATCATCCGATGTCGCAGCTCATCAAATTAGTTGGTGCGTATCGCGCACAAGAAATTCTCACGACTCAAACTCTTGAGTCGATGATCCGAACAATCAATGCTATTAAGCATGGACCAGCAACAACTCGCCCAATAGACGCGGTCGTTGTTACTGGGGATGTCACGGACAACGCTCAACGTAATGAACTCTCTTGGTATTTATCGCTTATGGATGGCGGCATCGTGCATCCCGACAGCGGTGATTTCGGAGTTTGGGAAGGTGTAGCGTCTAAGGATCCAAAGAAGTATGACCCCTCATATTGGAACCCAGAAGGGACCCCAGAGGGTTGTATCGAGGATTACCCACGCTCTCTCTATGGTCTACCAACAATTCCTGGCTTAACTGATGCAGTGCGCCAACCATTTACCGCAACTGGTCTGCGACATCGTTGGTTTGCAACGCATGGAAATCACGATGCAATGCTTCAGGGCACTGTGCCAGCGGATCCGCAGCTTCTTGCAATGGCAATTGGTGATAAACGTTTAGTGTCGCTCGCACCGGATAGTGATTTGAATGAGATTTTCAGCAAGTGGACGCAGGTGGGACCAGCTGGTTATGCATCTCCAGAAGGTGGTCAATTCGTCGATCAAACAAGCGATGAAAACCGGAGCTTCAACGATGCATTTGATTGGGCGAAGATTCATCTGGCATGCGACCATGATGGTCATGGCATGAGCCATGAAAATCACGTAGCCGGAACCAAATATTGGTTTAAGGATGTTGGAGCCGTTCGCCTCATCTCTATGGATACGGTCAATACTCATGGTGGCTGGCAAGGTTCACTCGATGAGAGCCAATTTAATTGGCTTAAAAGTGTCCTGAGTGATCCAACCCCTCGATATTTCGTGCTGCTCTCACACCATCCAGCTGCGACTCTTTTTAATGACTATGCACCAGAAAATAGTGAGCGTCGCATCTGCCAGGAAGAACTTGTCGCCGAACTTCTCAAGCACGAACGAGTTATTCTCTGGCTTGCTGGACATAACCATGAACACTCAATCGAACATATTGGCGACAATAATTTGCGTGGCTTCTGGCATGTGCAGACTGCCTCAAATATCGATTGGCCTCAGCAAGGTCGACTTGTAGAAATTCTTGAAGATGGCGAACGCATTGTGATCGCAACATCGGTATTTGATCACCAAAGTCCAATTGATCTCAATGAGGCAACATCAGATTTATCTGACCCGGTTAATCTTGCGGGAATTTCACGAATCTTATCCGCCAATCATTGGCAACGCCGTTCTGGTGAATTTGATCTAGAATTGATGGCAGGAAAAGTCAGTGATAGGAATCGATACCTTTGGCTCTAACCACGTACGAAGAGATCGCAGAGATTTATTCATCAGGTATATCTGAAGAGTATCTCGGTGAAGATGTGAAACTTGTGGAGCATATGTTGCAATGCGCCGATCTCGCGCTGGCAGATAGCGCCCCAGATCATTTAGTTCTGGCTGCCCTACTCCATGACATTGGCCATCTGCTTATTCCCGACGCGACAGAAGCACATTTTTCGGGAGTAGATGCACACCATGACGAGATAGGTTCGCAGTGGGTGGAAGAGCGGTTCCCCGAGAGTGTGAGTCTTCCAATCCTGTTGCATGTCGATGCGAAAAAATATTTGGTTGCTACCGATAACGAGTATTACGAGAAGCTTTCCCAGGCAAGTAAAGATACATTAGCCATGCAAGGCGGACCTCTTAGCCCAGAAGAAGCTGCTGAGTTCTTGCTGATGCCTGGTGCTCAAGAAGCCGTGCAAGTTCGCCTATGGGATGATCAGGCGAAGATCCGCGGTAAGGCGACCTCACAGATCTCTGATTTTAAAGCGATTATTGAGCGATTAGCACTGCATCAATAACCTGGGGTAATCTACGCTCGCTGCTTAATTGATAGCCCTGGCGGGTTGCCCGAGCGGCCAATGGGAGGGGACTGTAAATCCCCCGGCTCTGCCTTCGAAGGTTCAAATCCTTCACCCGCCACCAGAATTAAAAAAGCCACCCAGTGACTACACCGGGTGGCTTTTTTGTTGATACTTGTGAGATATCGATTAGATATCGAAGCGATCAGCTTCCATGACCTTGGTCCACGCGGCAACAAAGTCACCGACGAACTTCTTTTGAGCATCGCTGCTTGCGTAAACCTCTGCAAGCGCACGAAGTTGTGAGTTCGATCCGAAGACCAAATCTGCACGAGTTGCACTCCACTTTGTCTTGCCGCTCTTGCGATCGCGACCTTCAAAGATTTCTGCATCGCGCGCTGTTGGCGCCCAGACAGTATCTGCAGCCAAGAGATTGACGAAGAAATCGTTGTTGAGAGTGCCAGGCTTCTTGGTGAGAACTCCAAGGCCATCAATGCTAACTCCAAGTGCACGAAGTCCGCCAACAAGAACGGTCATCTCAGGCGCGGTGACACCTAGGAGAGCAGCTTTATCAACGAGCAAGAATTCAGCAGGATGCACTTGGTTCTTCTTTGCAAAGTTGCGGAAGCCGTCAGCTTGTGGCTCAAGTACTGCAAATGAAGCAACATCAGTTTGAGCTTGTGTTG
>CAIWXY010000246.1 GCA_903916775.1 uncultured Actinomycetes bacterium | reverse complement strand
GAACCAATGCCGATGATGGCTATGCCAGCGACGACGTAGAGGAATCGGATGAGAAAATTATGATGCTGAATAGGGAACCAATCGGTACCAATCTGAAGCGCAAACGCGATCACAATGATATTTGCGACAGTGCCAAATCCTGGCCATTGCTTGAGCGGAATCCATAGGAGTAAGACAACTAAGCTGATGAGAAAAGTCGACCATCCCAGAGATAGTGGTGTGTGTTTCGAAAGTCCCTGAGAGAGCACCGCCCAAGGTGAATTTCCCAGAGTTGATTGAATCAAGAGCGCTTCGCCAAAACCGAAAATTGTGAGCCCGAAGATGAGAATAAAGAATCGAATTGGATTAAGCGACCAACGTGACTGCGCAGTCCATGGAGTGAGCGGAACGACCTTGGATGGTTTGAAGAATTGAATGAATTTATTATCCATTAACGAGATCTTTGCACATTGCTCTAAACGCATGGGTGTGTGCATCAATGTCAGCAGCAGTGGTTTCTGGAGAAACAAGAGCCATATTGTGGAATGGGGTAATCAAGAATCCATCGTTGAGCATGCGCAAGTGGATGTACTGCTCCAGTTCAAAATCGCCAGCGTTTGCGGCCTCGAGCCCAGTACGTGGGGCAGTAGCTTGGAACAAGTATTCACCGCGCGCACCCAAGCGAGAGCAATACCAAGGTAGGTCGAATTCAGCGATAGCCGCATCGACGCCGTCGCACCATCGGCTACCCAAGTCAACCATTCGCTCAAATGCCTGATCTGTGAGCACTTCAGAGAGGGTGGCTCGCATAGCAGCCAGACTCAATGCGTTACCCGCCAGGGTGCTTCCGATGCCGCCGGTATCAATGAGTTCTCGCTCAACCTTTGCTTTTATCTGGGCAGCGATCTCACTGCGCATGCCGAATGTGCCGGTTGGAATTCCACCCGCAATCGCTTTTCCAATAGTCAAAATATCTGGCTTGAGGTTATGCAGCGCGGTCATTCCACCAGGGCCCACAGAGATTGTGTGGGTCTCATCGATGATCCATACAGCGCCATATTTCTTTGCGAGTTCGCCAACCGCTTGAAGATACCCGTCATCTGGAAGCACGATACCGATATTGGTCATGGCCGGCTCCATCAAGATGGCAGCTACATCACCATGAGCGAGAGCAGCTTCCATGGCGGCTAGATCATTGAATTCAACAACACGTGTAGTTTCTGCGAGATCTACCGGAGCGCCAAGATTTCCGGAGCGTTTAATGGTGTTTCCGTTCGAATCTAGCGTTGCAAATGTTTCATCGACAGAGCCGTGGTAACACTTATCGATCACAATAATTTTAGAACGACCTGTGATCAGACGCGAGTAACGGATGACATGGCGATTGGAATCAGTTGCAGTGACTGTGTACTGCCAGAGAGGGAGTCCGAACCTACGTGCTAATTCGCGCGATACAGTGACGGCATCTTCCGTCGGCAACATCGCAGTGAGTCCTCGTTTAAGCTGTGCATTGACTGCCTCGACAGTTGGAGCAGGTGAGTGCCCGGTCATAGAACCGGTGTCACCCAAACAGAGATCGATATATTCGTTGCCATCAACGTCGGTGAAACGTGCACCTTGTGCGCGATCAACAAAGACGGGATATGCCCCTGGCCACTTGGCCATCCATGACATAGGGACGCCACCTGGCATGACCTTTGAAGCCTCTTGGAAGAGTGAACCGGACTTCGGATGAAGCGCTAGGAAGCGCTTTTCTTCAATTTCTGCGAGCTTTTTTAGGTGGTTGCGATCTATTCTCGTCATGTCCCGATCTTAGCTGAGCAACCCCCTGCGACGGAGTAGTGGCTCAATAACTGCATCTCGACCACGGAAATTTCGATACATCTCCATCGAATCCAAAGAACCGCCTCGACTCAATAACTCTGCGCGGAAGTGATCTCCTAGAGCTCTTTTGAGGCCACCATTTTCTTTAAACCATTCGACAGTATCTGCATCAAAAACTTCAGACCAGATATATCCGTAATAGCCTGCAGAATAACCACCAGCAAAAATATGTGAGAAGTAAGTAGAGCGATAACGTGTTGGGACAGGAGAGTAGGTGAGTCCATACGCCTCGATCGCTGCAGCTTCGAAGGCTTCAACTTCGTTCACTTCTTGTCCGGCGGCAATTTCATGCCATGCAAGATCGAGAATTGCAGCCTGCATATATGAGGTGGTCGCATAGCCTTGATCAAAAGTTGAGGATAAATTAATGCGCTCGATTATTTCAGGTGAAAGTTTCTCACCAGTCTTGTAATGGTAGGCATAGTTATCGACTACCTCAGGCCAGAGCATCCACATCTCATTTACTTGTGATGGGAACTCGACGAAATCACGTTCGACGCTAGTGCCAGATACACGTGGGTACTTAACCTGCGAGAGCAGTCCATGGAGTGCATGGCCAAATTCATGAAAGAGCGTTGTAAGGAAATCGAAACTAATAAGTGTCGGTTCTCCAGTTGGTGGCTTCGGAATATTGAGGTTGTTACATACCACCGGCAGCTGTCCGAGCAGGAAATTCTGGTCAACGAGATTGTTCATCCAGGCTCCGCCTCGCTTTGAATCGCGAGTATAGAAATCCCCAATAAACAATCCGATCGAAGCACCATCATGATCGATAACTTCAAATGCTCGTGCTTCTGGGTGGTAGGTAATCAGATCCGGACGTTCTTTAAAGGTGATGTCGAATAACGCTGTAGCGGCAAAGAAAACACCATCTTTGAGCACGCGCTCGAGCTCAAAATATGGCGCTAGGGCAGCTGTATCGATGTTGTACTTGGCTAGGCGCACTTTCTCGGCGTAATAGTCCCAATCCCAGCTCGCTAACTCGAAGTCTTGTCCATCCGCTGCAATTGCAGCCTGTAGCTCTTTTCCTTCACGGCGAGCATTAGCCACCGCAGGCGCAGCAATCTTGCGCATCATCTCGTGAACCTTCGCCGGGTTTCCTGCGTTGCGCTCTCGCAATACATATTCGACATGTGAAGCGGCACCAAATAATTTGGCACGACGTGCTCGGAGCTCTACCAGCTCTAATACCGTTGCCTTATTATCGTTTGAGTTTCCTCGGGCACCTTTAGTCAGAGAAGCTTTCATAATTTGCTCGCGTAACGAACGGTTCTTGAGGGTGGCAAGCCAAGGATGTCCGGAGAAATTGACCATCGTGATTAGCCACTTGTCGGCAAGGCCACGTGAAGCTGCTGCCGCTTGAGCTATTGCGATCTCGTTCTCTGTTAATCCTTCGAGCTGAGCCACATCGTCAATGACGATCGCCAAGTCATTAGTGTCAGCTAGAACTTGTCGCTCAAATGCTGCATTGAGTACTGAGATACGTTCGTTAATTGTTTTGAGCTCTTCACGTTCATTTTCCGAGAGAGCTGCTCCAGCAAAGTGAAAGTCACGGTACGTGCGTTCTAGTAGCCAGAGGTCTTCTTGAGGTAGTCCAAGTTCATTTCGTGAATCATAAAGTTCTGATATCCGAGCAAAGAGTGCTGGATTTAATCGAATTGCATCGCTGTGGGCTGCAAGCTTTGGAGCGCTCTCTTCTTCAATGGCGTCGATGACGGGAGATGTGTCACTGGAAGATTTATTTGAGAACACGAGCGATACGCGATTGAGTAGTTGACCACTTTTTTCAAGAGCAACAATTGTGTTTTCAAAAGTTGGTTGACCTGAAAGTAAAATCTCCTCAACTTCTAAGAGCTGCGCTTGCATTCCTGCGTAAAAGGCAGGCAAGTAATGCTCATCTTTAATGAGAGCAAAGGGTGGCAGTTCATAGTCCAGGGTGCTTCTGCTGGCGAAGGGATTACTCATATCTAGGCTCATGAGGAGAGCCTAATTAGATTAGGGCGTTATTGGATTGGTGTGATCGACGCCACAGACCTGCTACCCTGTAAATAGTTCCGGAGTAATCAGCTATGACTCCTCAGGAATGGATAAGGGAAGCGCTCGTACGACAGTGAGTCGGTTTTGAGCGTATTTAATGGTGCAAAGCCTCTCTTTTAAAGAAAATGAAGATACACATATGCCAGTCCGTAACGTAGTTTTGTTTTCTATCGCTTCACTCATAATCCCAAGCATTGCTGTAAATATGGCTCACGCCGATATAACAACCACTTCACTGACCATTTCGGCCAGTTGTGTCCCAGGCCCACTTTCAATCTCAGCTCCAGGAGCTCTTGTCTTCTCAGCTGTGAGCGCACCATCAATGGCGACCACGGTCTCATCAATTTCGACGGCGACCATGGGCACAGTCTTAGTCACTGACGCTCGTTGCGATGCACCAGGTACAGCATGGACTGCTTCAGCGATTGCGACTGCACTTACTCCACCAGCCGGTCCCACCATTGCGGCATCACTCATCGGATATACCTCTGGAGTAATTGGAAAAACTGGAACAGTAGCTGCAGTTGCGGTCGATCAAATTAATCTGACTGGTGTCGTTCCAGTTGTGACAGCTGTTGTGACTGGAAGCAATACTGCATGGTGGACTCCTACAATTACCGTCACCGTCCCATCAGGTCAAGCAGTCGGTACATATACGGGTTCAATAACTCAATCGGTTGCCTAATGCCAGCAAGTAATTCGCAAGCAGGTCTTGGCATTCGGATCATTGAAATTCCGAGTGCTGTGCAAAATAATCCACAATCTGGAATCTATATTGTTGATCGATTGCTTCCTTCGACAGTGGTTTCAGAGCGGATTGAAGTTTCTAACTCAACCAACTCACCCATGATGGTCTCGCTCTACCCAAGTGCTGCTACAAATATCAACGGAGTGTTTTCTCCTTCTTCCGGTGAGATTGCCAATCAGTTAACTTCGTGGACAAGCGTCTTGCCATCGTCTGGAGAAATTGCTGCTCATGGCATTTTGGATGCAACAGTCACAATTACTGTGCCTGCCAACGTGATCTCTGGTGAGCAGTATGGAGTAATTTGGGCCTCTGCCAGTGCGCCAGTTAATGCCTCCGGCATTGTTAATGTCAGTCGTGTTGGCATACGTATGTACGATCCAATTGGCGCAGAGACAGCAATTACCTCTAACACCACAACGATTTCAGCGACTTCTCACCACTCATGGACACTTGATTTTCAATGGACAGCTATCGGTCTTCTATTTATTGCAGTTGTGGCACTCGTAGCCAGGGAGAGCTCTCGAAGTCATAGAAAGCGTAGGAAGAGTAACAAGAAGAGCAAGAAGCGCAGCAAGGGAAGGTAATCGGCTCTAGTACACTCACGTACTCAACCCTTAGACATACGCCCCGGTATCCCAATGGTAGAGGAAGAGGACTTAAAATCCTTTCAGTGTCGGTTCGAGTCCGACCCGGGGCACTTATTCACCGCAACATTTCACATAGTCGCTTCTTCACATAGCCAGTAAAATTGGGACTCCCATGCCTGAGCTACCAGAAGTCGAAACAGTCCGCACTGGACTCCTTGCGCATGTTGTTGGGCACAAAATTACTTCTGCCACACAGCTGCACGAGCGAGCACAGAACCCTAGAAGTATCGCGCCTATCGAAGATCTTGCAGGTTCTACTGTCTTAGATATTAAACGCCGTGGCAAATTCCTCTGGTTTGAGTTAGATCGTTCTGATGTTTTGGTCGCACATTTGGGAATGTCCGGACAGTTTCTGATTGATCCTCGCGAGACCAGGCACACGCGCGCAATCTTCACACTCAAAAAAGGCAGGAAAGAAACCGCACTTCACTTTAATGATCAACGAACTTTTGGATGGGTCTCACTTGAGAGGAAAACTGATGGCATACCTACCTCCGTTGCCAAGATAGCGCCAGATATATTCGAACCAAGCTTTGATCAAGCTGCAGTGATTGCCAATGTCGGACGCCGTAAGGTGAAGATCAAGACAGCCATTCTCAATCAAAACATTGTCTCTGGAATCGGCAATATTTATGCCGACGAAGCGCTCTGGCTAGCGCGAGTCCATCCTGAAAGCGTCACCCACGAGATGAGCGCTGCAGCGATTGGTCGGACACTTGATTGCGCCAAGGAAGTGATGTCTCAAGCGATTAAGGTCGGCGGCACTTCCTTTGATGACTTGTATATCAACGTCAATGGCGAGAGTGGCTATTTTGCAATCTCGCTAAATGCCTATGGCCGCGAGAATGAACCGTGCAGCCGTTGTGGCACACTGATTAAGCGGATCTCTTTTGCCAATCGCTCCTCGCATTTCTGTCCGCGATGTCAGAAGAAGAGAGGCTGAGGAAGGTTTCAGCGAGCACGATCACCGCAAGGGGATTAGCCTTTGGGAATGCTAGGTGGAGTAAATAACGGCCTATTTTTTTAAGGCTTCGGTGGTTTCTTTGCCATGCTGATATTCATCCCAATTCTTATCTGGATGTCATCAACAAAAAGACGCAAAGCAAGCCGCAAGCACCGTCGAGATATTCGTCGCTCTTTGCGCGCTCTCAACAGAAAGTAGCGCCAAATGTTGGCAGTCGTCACAGGTGGATCTCGCGGGCTTGGTCTCCAAAATGCCAAGGACTTACGCGCGCTCGGTTATGACGTTGTTCTTGTCGCCAGCAACGAGGAGTTGCTTACTCGGGTGGCCCAAGAGATCGGTGCTCATTACCGCGTAGTTGATCTTTCAGATCTCGATAAAACTCGTCAGATTTTTTCGGAGATAGTTCAGAGCTATGGTGCACCTGACGTGCTCCTGTTGGCGCATGGAGTCATGAGCGAGAAGATGTCCAAAACCCTGCGCACGACAACTGAAGAATGGCGTCGAGTGATGGCTATTAATTTGGATTCGACTTTTGTCATTGTGAATACGGTGGTTCCAGCGATGGCTGAACGACGAAGCGGTCGGGTGATTGTGTATTCAGCATGCCTCGGTCGCATGAGTGGTCCTGGAAATGCAGGGGGATTGGCTCCATACCGAATTTCAAAAGCTGGAGTCAACGCGTTGGTACGCAACTTGGCTCACGAAACCGGTTTAGGCGCTCGAGGTATTCTGGTGGATGCTCTCTGCCCCAACCACACACGCACAGATATGGGCGGACCGGATGCTCCACGATCAATTGAGGAAGGTGCCGCCACAGCGCTCTGGCTTGCTACGCGATCATTTACTCCCGGAAGTGATACGACAGGTGTTTTGTGGGAGGACCAAGAAGTTATCGACTGGTAGCCTCGTTACATGAACGAAAAAGAATTAATCCGTACTTGGAACGAACTTCGTGCTGTGCGCGTAAGAGCGCAGTTGGCACCAACACTGCTCCTCTCAGTAATTCTCGCTCTTGGAGCAACCGGCCACCTCAGTAATTCAACCGACATGGCCCTTCGCATCTTCACTATGGGACTTGTGGTCGCTGGTGGGGTTTTTGCGACAACATCCATGCTCTCTGCTACTCGAGATGCGGTATGGGTGAGCGATTCTCTGAAAGCCACAAAGGACTTGTCCCTAATTGGCAAGAAGATTTCAGAAGAACGCCCGACGACTGTATTGAGCGGTGGTTTGATTGCTCTGCTCACCACTTTTAATCTGGTTGTGCTCTGGATTTACCTCTTCCGCTAACATTCCTATTATGTCGCCGCTGATGTCAATACTAGCTGGGCTAGGGATTGGCTCCATTGCGGGTCTGCTCTCTGGCTTATTTGGAATCGGTGGCGGAATCGTCATTGTTCCAATGCTGGCATTTCTCCTGAAATTTCCAACCTCTAAAGCTGTCGGGACTTCACTGGCAGCGATGTTGCTGCCAGTAGGAATTATTGCTGTAGTTCGCTATGCAAAGGCAGGCGAAGTTGATTTCAAGGTTTCTACAGCGATTGGTGTGGCAATTTTTGTCATGGCCGGAGTCGGTGCAGCGGTCGGATTAAATGTAGGAAGCGCCTGGATTAATAGAGGGTTTGGAGTGCTACTGCTCCTTGTAGGAATTAAATTTTTACTCACAGCTTGATTTATGAATAAAAGAGGATAGAAAAAAGCCCCGGCAAATTGCCGGGGCTTTTTTATTACTACGTTCAGAGAATTGGCTTAACCAAGTGCCTCGCCGGCAGCTTCCTTCATGGCTTGTGCATGTTGCGCACCAGTCTTGAGTGGAGTTGCCTTGAGCATAATTGCCACAAGAATTCCGATCAGCGTTACAGGAGCCGCTGCAAAGAAGACGATGTGGAATGACTGCACGTAAGAGTGATCAATCGTTGCTTGCAATGGCTTGGTGAAGCCAGCTGCGATAGCAGGGTTGTTCTGCAATTGACCAAGAGATTGAGGTGTCGCACCAGCAAGTGCTGCCGGGTTGGTTGCACCTAGCTTGGCAATGTTGCCAGTGATGTAATGGCTCAACTTACTTGCGTAGATCGAACCAAAGATTGCTACGCCCAGAGTTCCGCCGATTGAACGCCAGAAGGTATTGAGCGAAGTACCGATACCCATATCGCGAATCTCAAGTGAGTTCTGAAGCGCAATAACAAGGTTCTGTAGGCACATTCCAAGTCCAGCACCGAGCATGATCGCAAAGATTGATAGACGCCAGTACGGTGTTGTCTCGGTCAATGTTGCCATAAGAAGTAGAGCTGCAGTCATGAGGACCATGCCAACAACTGGGAATGCCTTGTACTTCCCGTGCTTGGTGATCCACTTACCTGAGAAGATCGATGTGGTGACAATTCCGAACATCAGTGGCAAGAGCTTGAG
>CAIWXY010000245.1 GCA_903916775.1 uncultured Actinomycetes bacterium | reverse complement strand
GGTAGCGAAGTTCGCGCACTTGTTCGTGCGTCCCAATTTGACGATGGCGTTCTGCTCTTTGATTGTGAAGTACATCAAGAGCAACGAATAATCGCCGTTGCGCAATTGCAACGGCGATTAGTAGATCGAGTTTCTTTCATGGCCCGTAGCGCGGCAGAGAATCTGCGCAGTACGGATGTTGCTAGTTAATTAAGCCTTCTTGGTTGCCCAGAAGATTTCTGCAATTTCATCAATCTTTGCAAGTAGCTTGTCTGCTACAGCAACATCATTGCTTCCCTTGGTTCCACCAGCACCAGCAAGCTTTGTTGCCTCATTGAACAGTGTGTTCAATTGTGGGTATGCCTCAAAGTGAGGAGCCTTGAAGTAGTCGGTCCATAGAACCCAGAGGTGATGCTTAACTAGCTCTGAGCGCTCTTCCTTGACTGCTACTGCGCGTGAGCGAAAATCAACATCTGTGTTTGCAGCATATTTTTCCATCGCAGCTTTTACAGATAGCGCTTCAATCTTTGCTTGAGCTGGATCGTAGATACCGCAAGGTAGATCGCAGTGCGCGTATCCAACGAGTGTTGGCTTGAACATGTGTGCTCCTTCATTTCTCGTAGTAGATGGCTTCAAAACTGGGTGAATGGTGAAAGACTACTACCCTCATGATTACTCTTCCATTTAGCCTTAAAACCAGCGTAAAAGCGATAGAAGTGAGCGGTTCTTCTATGTCTCCCAAATATGAGCATGGAGATTGGCTCATATTTAGGACGACCAGATATGGCCAGTCGAAAAAGCCACCGAAGCTACACACCCTGATTAATTTAGTGGGCAAGGTAGTCGTAATAGAGCGTGACGATATGCCAGGCATCTTGCAGATAAAGCGAGCTATTAGAGTGGAAGAGAGCGCTCTGTGGGTAGAGGGCGACAACAAATTCGCCAGCACAGATTCAAGACATTGGGGAGTAGTACGACCCCACGAGATTCGGGGAGTCGTACTACTCCGCTACAAGCGTGGTTAGCGGGTAAATGCCTCTGTAATCAGAGCATGCTGCTCTTCTTCATGAAGGTGATGCGATCCAGTTGCAGGACTTGCAGTTGCGCGACGCGAAACGCGGCGCAGTGTGCGACCATCAAGTGCTTCCATTGTATTGAGAGCAACAAATGGATAAGGACCTTGGTTAGCAGGTTCGTCCTGGACCCAAAGCAAGTTGGCATGTGGATGCTTGTTTGCAACCGCCATGAACTCGGCAAGTGGGAATGGATAGAGTTGTTCGACGCGAACAATCGCAGTCGAACTCTCTCCAAGCTTTGCACGTTCTGCAACGAGATCCCAATAGACCTTGCCTGAGCAATAAATAACGCGAGTTGCATTCGTGACGTTTGCATCATCGATCAGCGGCTTGAACGTTCCTGTTGTGAAATCAGTCAACGAAGATGCGGCAGCTTTGAGGCGCAGCATTGACTTTGGTTCAAAGACGATCAGTGGACGACGAGCCGTATTCTTCATATGCCAACGTAATAGATGGAAGTAAGAAGCCGGTGTAGATGGCTGAGCAACAGTCATATTCTGTTCTGCGCAGAGAGCGAGGTAGCGCTCAATACGAGCAGAAGAGTGATCTGGTCCCTGGCCTTCATAGCCGTGAGGCAAAAGTAGGACTACTGAGGAGCGCTCACCCCACTTTTGAAGTGCTGAGGAGACGAACTCATCGATGATGGATTGTGCTCCATTAGCGAAATCGCCGAATTGAGCTTCCCAGAGGACAAGAGCATTCTCGCGCTCCACCGAGTATCCATATTCAAAGCCCATTGCCGCATACTCAGAAAGCAGTGAGTCGAAGACAAAGAATTGATTGTCATTGCTGATCAAGGAGCGAAGTGGGAACCAATCGCCACCAGTGTTCTGATCAACAATGACAGCATGACGATTAGAGAATGTTCCGCGTCGTACATCTTGACCGGCAAGTCGGATTGGATGGCCCTCAAGCAATAGGGAGCCGAACGCGAACATTTCTCCCGCGGCCCAATCGACAGTTCCGTCATTGAGCATCTCTGTGCGCTTAGCAAGCTGTGGCGCAAGACGAGGGTGGACGACGAAGTTTTCAGGGGTTGCGATCTGAGTAGCAGCGATCTTGCGAAGCGTTGCCTCATCGACTGCCGTATCGACGGTCTCTGGAGCTGGCGCCGATGGAACATCGAAGGCTGTGTTGTGTTCAGGCTCGACATTGTGGACTGATGCATAAACAGCATCGAGTTGTGCTTGATAGTCGCGCAATACTTCTTCCGCTTCTTCGACCGTGATATCACCACGACCGATAAGAGCTTCTGTGTAGAGCTTGCGAGTGCTGCGCTTTGCATCAACCAACTTGTACATCATTGGCTGTGTGAAGCTTGGTTCAT
>CAIWXY010000244.1 GCA_903916775.1 uncultured Actinomycetes bacterium | reverse complement strand
TTCAATCGCTTCCTTCACTTCTTCGACAGCTGGAGCGTTCTTGGCAGCCAACTTGTCGGCAGCCTTCTTCTTTGCAGTTGTCGCGCCATCAGCAGGCTCATTCATTGCATCTTTTACAGCAGCTTCATAAGCAAGACGCTTCTCAGGCTTTGGAGCAGCAACACGAAGTGTTCCTTCTGTTCCAGGAAGACCCTTGAACTTCTGCCAGTCACCTGTAATTTTGAGAAGTGCCTCTACCGGCTCAGTTGGTTGTGCACCGACTCCAAGCCAATACGCCGCACGCGCTGCATCAATCTGAATGAAAGATGGTTCAGCGTTTGGGTTATAGCGACCAATCTCTTCGATAGCACGGCTATCGCGAGCGGTACGAGCATCTGCAACAACGATGCGGTAGTGAGGTGTACGGATCTTTCCAAGACGCATCAACTTAATTTTTACGGCCACGTGTGTGGTTTCTCCTTGAATGATTCGGTTCGTTCAAATAATCCTCAGTGGGAGCGAGGCAATCTGAGCAATCCATAATGGATGGGTTGTGTAAGGGGTAGAGGGCCCTTTGCACAGGGTGCCAATTGTGCCACCCCGGGCGTGTCTGACCAAATTAACGCTGACTGCTACTGGGCTGCTCGTTTAGCCGGATTTCCCGATTTGGACTTCTTCTTAGGGGGTTGCTGACCCTTAGCGGGTGCTTTGCCCATGCCAGGCAACCCAGCAGGCATGCCCTTCATGCCAGGCATGCCCGGAATTCCCCCACCATTTCGAAGCTGGCGCATCATCTTCTGGGCCCCGACAAATCGGTCTACCAAAGTATTGACCTCGGAAACGCTCCGACCACTTCCCTGCGCAATTCGGGCACGGCGAGAGCCATTAAGAATCTTTACATTCACTCGCTCTTGAGGCGTCATAGACCTAACGATTGCCTCGGTTCGAACGAGCTCGCCTTCGTCAAAATTCTCCAGCTGCTTCTTCATGGCACCTGAATTCATACCCGGGAGCATGCCCAGCATCTTGGTCATCGAACCCATCTTCTTAATCGCCTGCATTTGATCAAGGAAGTCAACCAGAGTGAAATCATCGCCCGCAGCAAACTTCTCCTCTAAATTCTTAGAGACCTGAGGGTCGAAAGCTGCTTTCGCTTGCTCTGCCAGGGTCTGTACATCTCCCAGACCCAAGATTCGCGATGCCATGCGATCTGGATAAAAGAGATCAAAATCTTTCGGCTTCTCACCAGTTGCAGCAAACATAATTGGCCGCGCAGTCCGAGAAACTATCGAGAGCGCAGCTCCTCCTCGTGCATCACCATCAAGCTTGGTCAGCACAACACCATCAAAGCCAACACCCGCCAAGAAGGCCTCTGCCGTTCGCACTGCATCCTGACCTACCATCGCATCGACAACAAAGAGGATTTCATCTGGCGATACCGCGTCACGAATATCAGCAGCTTGCTTCATCAGCTCCGCATCAACGCCCAAGCGACCAGCTGTATCAACGATCAGGAAGTTATGAAACTTATCTTCGGCAAATTTACGTCCAGCTTTAGCGACCGCGACCGGATCGCCTACGCCATTGCCAGGCTCGGGTGCAAAGACCGGAACGCCAACATCGCTACCCACTTGTTGAAGTTGAGTTACAGCATTTGGACGTTGCAAATCTGAAGCAACAAGGAGAGGGGTGTTCCCCTGACTCTTTAAATAGAGAGCTAATTTTCCGGCAAGGGATGTCTTACCCGCCCCCTGCAGACCTGTGAGCATGATGACCGTGGGGCCCTTCTTGGCCATACGGATACGACGCGCACTTCCGCCAAGGATCTCTGTGAGCTCTTGATTGACGATGTCAAAAATTGCCTGAGATGGATTTGTTCCGCGATTGACCTGCTCTAATTCGGCAAGCGAACGCTCTTTGATTCGATCTGCAAAATTCTCTGCCACCTCGAGAGCAACATCTGAATCGATGAGGGCGCTCTTGATCTCCAGAACAATTTCGTCAATATCCCCCGACTTAATCTTTCCCTTTTTGCGCAGGGAGGAGAAAGCTGAGGAGAACTTGGATGAGAGTGAATCAAACACGGCGTAATGCTACTAGGGGCAGCCAGACGGGCAGACCTACCCCTCGCACCACAGGGCAATCGCTGCTAGCTGCTTGAGTGTAGAAGCTCCTCAAGTTTGTGAGCCAAGCGGTTGGCCTGGACCTCGTGCAACGGACCGCCTTGCAAGTCACCTACATAGATGGTGTCGAATGCCTCAGCACCCAGGGTCGTCACAATGGCAGCTCGGATATCTGCGCCAAACTCCGAGATTGCCTTAGTCACTGTGTACAAAATGCCGGGCTGGTCGTGCATACGGACTTCCACGATCGTGGCATCGGTAGCAACGCTATTAAAGATACTGACAACAGGTGGCGGAACGATCAATCCGGGAGATCTGCGATAAGACGCGATGCGATCATCAATTCGAGTTTGCAAGCCTTCGGCATCATCTAGCGCTTTGTTAATTTTTTCTACTATTGCTTCTGACGTCGGTAGATCAACATTCACATCCACGCTCACTAGCCAATTCATGACCGCAGAATTATTAACGGTGCGAGTCTTAGCTGAGCGAACATCCATTCTAGAGATACTTAAGACCGCGGCTACTATCGAGAGCAAGCCTGGGCGATCTGGGGCAATGATTTCAATATCCACAAAGTTATCGCGAGCAGCAAGTGAGACAGACAACTCCCCGGTCTGGGCTTTCGCTAATTGATCATCGCTCAGTTCAATACGAGCAGCAGGAGCAATACCTTGCATCGATGCAAGTGTGCGAGCTACCAAGTCGGCAACAAGACCC
>CAIWXY010000243.1 GCA_903916775.1 uncultured Actinomycetes bacterium | reverse complement strand
TTACCGTCAAGGCTTTAGCAAGGATCTCATCAAAGCTGATGGTCTGGTACTTCGTTGCGCTTGGATCCTTCTTTGGATCAGCGGAGTAGACGCCATCGACTCCGCTCTTGGCGAGAAGCAGGGCTTGCGCGCCAACTTCCAGGGCACGTTGAGCTGCGACGGTATCGGTCGTGAAGTAAGGCATTCCGGCTCCGGCGCCAAATATGACGACGCGACCCTTCTCAAGGTGGCGGATTGCGCGTAGCGGAATGTAAGGCTCTGCGACTTGTCCCATGGTGATCGCGGTCTGAACGCGGGTTGGGATTCCCTCTTTTTCTAGAAAATCTTGAAGCGCAAGGCAGTTCATTACAGTTCCGAGCATGCCCATGTAGTCGGCGCGAGAGCGATCCATCCCGCGCTGTTGAAGCTCTGAGCCACGGAAGTAGTTACCGCCTCCGACAACAATGGCGATCTGGGTTCCGCTACGTGCAACTTCTGCAATCTGTACTGCAATATCGTGTACAACATCTGGGTCTACGCCGATGCCTTTAGCACCGCCGAATACTTCACCAGAAAGTTTAAGGAGCACTCGTGTGTAACCTTTGTGGTCGCTCATGAGTGCTCCTTGTCTAGAACTTTAATTACTGGGATACGAGAAGATTACTGTCCAACGCGGAAACGATGGAACTTAGACACGGTGGTCTTTGCTTCATCAAGAATCTGCTTAACGGTCTTCTTGGCATCCTTAGCAAAAGCCTGCTCGAGAAGGCTAACTTCCTTCACGAAACCAGTAACGCGGCCTTCAACGATCTTTGAGATCGAAGCTTCTGGCTTTCCTTCGTTACGAGCTGTGTCTTCTGCAATGCGACGCTCAGCTTCGATTGCTTCTGCAGGGACTGCATCGCGATCAACATATTGAGGTGCAAATGCTGCGATGTGCTGTGCAACATCCTTACCTGCTTCTGGAGCATCCGCTGTGAGTTGAACCAAGACACCAACCTGAGGTGGTAGATCTGGGCTTGTGCGGTGCAAGTAGAGAGCAACAGGTGAACCTTCGAGAACTGCAATACGGCGAAGTTCGATCTTCTCACCGAGTGTTGCGTTGCCTTCATCGATACGTGCCTGAACAGTCTGACCTGAAGGAAGTGTTGATGCAAGGAAATCTTCAAGTGAAGCGCTCTTTGCAACTGCAAGGTGGTCGATAAGTTCGTTAGCAAGCTCTACGAAACGCTCGCCCTTAGCTACGAAGTCTGTCTCGCAGTTGAGTTCGAGCATGACACCGAGATTGTTCTCAGTCTTAGCAAGAACAACACCATTTGATGTTGTGCGACCTTCGCGCTTTGTAACGCCCTTAAGTCCCTTAACGCGGATGATGTCGACTGCCTTTTGGAAATCGCCATCTGCTTCGTCAAGTGCCTTCTTGCAATCAAGCATGCCCGCAGCAGTTGCCTCGCGCAGCTTCTTTACATCTTCAGCTGTGTAGTTAGCCATTAAATATATTCTCCTATTACGTGTGAAATCGAAAAGTGATGAGTACTAGTTAGCTGAAACTTCGGTTGCAACTTCAGCAGCAGCGGCAGCATCTACAGCTGGAGCAGGAGTTGCAGCATCGCCAAGAAGTTCCTTCTCGACATCAGCAACTGCAGCAGCTGCTGCGCTAGCAGCCTTATCTGCAACTGCGGCAGCAGCAGCTGAACGAGCGGCTAGGCCAGCAACAGCAGCGTCAGCGATAACGCGAGTCAATAGTCCGATTGAACGGATTGCATCGTCGTTACCAGGAATCTTGTAGTCAACTTCATCTGGATCACAGTTGGTATCCAAGATAGCGACAACTGGAATACCGAGCTTGTGTGCTTCTTGCACTGCAAGGTGTTCTTTCTTTGTATCTACAACCCAGATTGCGCTTGGCAACTTGGTCATGTTGCGAATACCTTCGAGGTTCTTTGTGAGCTTCTCGCGCTCGCGGCGAAGTACAAGAAGTTCCTTCTTGGTCAAAACTTGATCGTTCTTCTGCTCGAGAAGTTCGAGCTCCTTCAAACGCTGAATACGCTTGTACACAGTTGGGAAGTTGGTGAGCATGCCGCCGAGCCAACGCTCAGTGACATAAGGCATTCCAACGCGAGCAGCTTGCTCGATGATTGGCTGATGAGCCTGCTTCTTTGTACCAACGAAAAGGATATGTCCGCCCTTGGCGACAGTGTCCTTGATGAAGTCATAAGCCTGGTCAATAAGACCAAGTGACTGCTGAATGTCGATGATGTAGATGCCGTTGCGCTCAGCAAAAATAAAGCGCTTCATCTTTGGGTTCCAACGACGGGTCTGATGTCCGAAGTGGACGCCGCTATCGAGGAGTTCTCGCATTGTTACAACTGCCATGATGGCAATCTCCTTTATTGCATGCGCAATCGCATGCACTCGGTTGTCGAACTAACGATTTGTTAGCTCCCTAGCATCCGAACACCGACTCATGACGACTCTTTCGAGATTTCACAAGACCGAATTGGTTACTCCCCCGGCTAGGCCGAGCGAGTCAGATGCGTGAAGTCAGGGCCCAATTTCTTGGTTCCTGCTGGAGGTAATCCTACGGGAGTTTCGGAGGTGGAAAATCCACGCTTCCTGCGGTTCAGGCTCGAGGGTGAGCGTCTTTGTAAGCGCGCTGGAGCCGCTCGGGCGAGACATGGGTATAAATCTGAGTTGTCGCCAGGGACGAGTGGCCCAAAATCTCCTGAACGGTGCGCAAATCAGCCCCACCTTCGAGCAGATGGGTGGCGGCGGTATGGCGCAATCCATGGGGGCCCATAGTGGAGCCGACAGCTTGCATCGCCTCGTAGACCACTTCGCGGACAGTCCGTTGATCAATTCGCTTGCCACGCGAGCCCAAGAAAATTGCGGAGCCTGATGTCTCATTGACCAGCGACGGGCGAGCTTGGGTCAAATATCTTTGTAGGGCCTTAACTGCGGGGATGCCCATAGGGACCACTCGCTCTTTATTTCCCTTACCTAATACGTGAAGGGTGTTTCGAGTTTCATCGAAGGAGCGAAAATCTAATCCGCAGAGTTCTGAGACACGAATACCTGTGGCATACAAGATTTCGATCATTGCTAGATCTCGTATCGTCAGCGGGCTTGGATCTTCATCTGCGCGCGTTTGCATACTTGAAATCACGATATCGGTATCGGCGATATCGAGGACTTCCGGCAGAGTGCGATGAGGCTTTGGAATCGCCAGCTCTGCTCCAAGATCGCTCTTGATCCACCCTTGACTCGCTGCCCAATATGTAAAAGCACGTATAGAAACGATTCTTCTAGCCATTGTCGATCGCGCTGCACCTGTCGACTGAAGGTAGGCAAGCCACGAACGAATGTGAGTGAGTTCTAACTGTGAAAACTCTTCGATCTTTAATTTTTCTAAGTGCGCCAAAAAGGATTCAAGATCGCTGACATATCCCTTGATTGAGTTGTCGGCAAGATTGCGCACCAAAACCAGATGCTCCTCATATTGCGCGATCAGCTCTTTGCTCACAATCGAGAGCGTACTACGGGTTTAAGCAGTTAGTCCTTGACGCAAGAGTCCAAATGTCACGGCATCTTCCAGGGCCATCGCAGAGGCGGCAATAACATTTTCGTGAACACCAAGTGTGGTCCACGAACCATCACCGTCACTTGTTTCCACAAGTACACGCGTCACAGCTCCAGTACCCAGCCGGCCTTCGAGAATTCTCACCTTGTAATCGGTCAGCTCTAGCTTGCTTAGTTGTGGATAGAACTTAGTGAGGCCTGAGCGAAGGGCGGTATCGATCGCATTGACCGGGCCGTTTCCGGAGCCTGTTGCCACAATAGTTTCACCATGAGAAACAATGGTGATTGTCGCGGTTGAGGTAACTCCACCCGCAGAGTCCCCATCAACAGTTGTTTTCCACTCCTTAATTGCAAAGAAATCTGCTTTTTTGCCAGCTATTTCCTCGCGAAGAAGTAGCTCAAATGATGCATCTGCAGCTTCGAAGGTGAAACCTCGAGATTCCATCTCCTTCACGCGGTCGATCACGCGAGTGATTAATTCTTTGTCACCGTTGAGATCGATTCCTAATTCTTTTGATTTGAGTTCGATGGATGCACGGCCAGCCATCTCTGAGACCAACATGCGCATATCGTTACCAACGCTTGCAGGATCTTCATGCTGATACATCATGGGATCAACTTTGATTGCTGATGCATGCAAGCCTGCCTTGTGAGCGAAGGCCGATACACCAACATAAGGTTGGCGAGCAGATGGAGCAACATTTGTAACTTCCGCAACTGCATGAGAAATTCGAAATGATTCACGAAGCGCACCAGCTGGAAGTACTGGCTTCTTCATTTTTAATTCTAGGTCCGCGATGATCGTTACAAGATCAGCATTGCCGGTGCGCTCTCCATAGCCATTGAGAGTTCCCTGAACATGAGTAACACCAGCAGAGACTGCAGCCAATGAGTTAGCTACTGCACAACCCGTGTCATTGTGGCAATGAATACCAAGTCGAGCTGATGAAGATCCCAAGACATCTGTGATGATGTCAGTAAGTTCGGTCGGGAGCATTCCACCGTTGGTATCGCAAAGTGCGATGACATCGGCGCCGGCTTCTGCAGCAGTGCGAACTACCTCAAGTGCGTATGCACGATTAGAGCGATAACCATCAAAGAAATGTTCGGCATCGAGAAATACTCGCTGTCCACCTTCGCGCAAGAACTTAATGGAGCTACGAATCATTTCGAGATTTTCATCAAGCGAAGTCTTAAGTGCTAAATCGACGTGGCGATCATGGCTCTTTGCAACAAGCGTTACGGCCGCTGCGCGAGAATCTTGTAGCGCTCGAAGGAGAACATCATCAGCCGCTTGTACGCCTGGTCGACGAGTCGCACCAAAGGCCACAAAAGTCGCATTTTTGAGCTTGAGTTCTGTCTGTGCTCGCTTAAAAAATTCGGTGTCTTTTGGATTAGCTCCTGGCCATCCACCCTCAATAAAACCAACTCCAAGTTCATCCAAGTAGCGCGCAATTGCCAACTTGTCATGAACCGAGAGATTGAGGCCCTCCTGCTGCGCACCATCCCGAAGAGTGGTGTCGTAGATATGGAAGGAGTCGTTAACCGACACGAACGTTCCAGCCGTGTTTATCCTCGATAGTTCCATGTTGGATACCAAGAAGTGTTTCGCGAATCTTGTGAGTGATAGGACCAGGCTCGCCGTTGCCAGTAACCCATGTGCCAGCTGCAGATTTAGCAGCACCGATTGGAGAAACTACAGCAGCTGTGCCACATGCAAATATTTCAGCGATCTCACCGGATGCAACACCATCGCGCCAATCATCAACCGAGATCATTCCTTCTTCAACCTTGTATCCAAGGTCTGCAGCCACAGAAAGAATTGAATCGCGCGTGATTCCTGGAAGCAGAGTTCCGGTGAGTTTAGGTGTGAAGATAGTTGCACTATCTCCTGAACCTTTCACGAAGTAAAGATTCATTCCGCCCATCTCTTCAACCCAACGACGCTCCGTCGCATCAAGCCAAACAACTTGATCGCAACCTTCTGCCGCAGCCTGCTTTTGGGCCAAGAGCGAACCTGCGTAATTTCCACCAGTCTTAGCCGCGCCGGTGCCACCTGGAGCGGCGCGCACATACTCGGTAGAAATCCACACTGTTACTGCCTTATTCGGATTGAAGTAGGCAGATGCAGGCGTGGTGATAATCAAAAATGTTGCGTGGTTGGAAGGTCGGACACCAAGACCAACTTCTGTTGCGATCATAAATGGGCGAATGTATAGCGATTCGCCAATGTTCTTAGGAACCCACGCGCGATCTTGCTTAACCAACGCTTCGACAGCTGCGACAAAATCTTTGACTGGAATCTCTGGCAGAGCCATGCGCACTGCGCTGCTATTGAAGCGTTGGGCATTAGCTTCTGGACGAAAGAGGCTAATTCCGCCATCTGGCTGGGTATACGCCTTCATGCCTTCGAAAATCTCTTGTCCGTAATGAAGTACAGATGTGGCTGGGTCGAGTGAGAGTGGGCCATACGCCTTGAGCTCTGCATCTGCCCAACCAGTCGCCTCACTCCACTCCGCAATCACCATGTTATCTGTGTAGTACTTACCGAAACCGCCGGCAGCAATTTTTGCCTCGCGATCAGCGTCAGATGCTGGTGTTGGGTTTGGATTGAGGTTGATCTTCATTTAGATAGCTCCTGCCAATGCATTTCCGATTTCGACTGTGCTGCGCTTTGAATCTCCACGTGCAACGAGGTCTGCTGCAACAGCTGCTTCGACATCGCTGGCAGCCTGGTGCTCACCAAGATGAGACAGAAGCATTGCAATAGACATAACTGTCGCAGTTGGATCCGCCAATGACTTTCCAGCGATATCTGGAGCTGATCCATGTACAGGCTCAAACATCGATGGGAATTTTCCAGTTGGATTGATATTTCCCGAAGCAGCTAGACCAATACCTCCGCAAATTGCTGCAGCAATATCGGTGATGATGTCGCCAAAGAGGTTATCTGTGACAACTACATCAAAGCGTTCTGGGTTAGTCACAAAGAACATTGATGCAGCATCAACATGGAGATAATCCGTTGTGATATCTGGAAACTCTTTAGCAACTTCATTAAATGTTCGTGTCCACAGTCCACCTGCATGAGTCAGCACATTGTTCTTGTGAACAAGAGTTAATTTCTTGCGTGGTCGAGCTGATGCGCGCGCAAAGGCATCGCGAATTACACGCTCTGCACCGCGGCGGGTATTAAGAGACTCCTCTGTTGCGATTTCAGCTTCCGTACCAAATGCCAAGTTTCCGCCAGCACCCACGTATGGTCCTTCGGTTCCTTCGCGAACGACCACAAAATCAATTGGCGCAGTTGTGGCGAGCGGTGATTTAACGCCAGCATGGAGTTTGGCTGGACGTAGATTCACATACTGATCGAAGGCAAAGCGCAGCTTAAGAAGAAGGCCACGCTCGAGTACTCCACTTGGAACAGTGGGATCTCCAACGGCTCCAAGCAAAATGACATCGCTCTTTGCAATCTCAGCCATGGTTTCATCACTCAGTACTTCACCGGTCTTATGCCAATGAGCCGCACCAAGGTTGTAGTGGACCTTGTTGAATGTGAGTGAGTATTTGGCTGCAACTTTATCGAGAACTTTGAGGCCTTCGCCTACAACTTCTGGACCAATTCCATCGCCAGCAATTACTGCTACGTTAAAAGTTTTAGACATGAATTACCCAATCAATGTGACTGAACGGACTGAAACAGCACCGATCTCTTTTTCGACAGTTGCAACAATCTCGGGGGCGATGTCGGTATCGACAGTAATTGCCATCAACGCTTCTCCCCCAGCTTGGCTGCGAGCAACCTGCATGCCTGCAATGTTGACGCCAGACTTGCCAAGCAAGTTGCCGACTATGCCGACAATTCCTGGGCGATCTGTGTAACGCAAGATAAGAAGGTGCTCAGATGGTGGAAGGTCTAAGTCAAAGCCATCGATCTTGATGATTTTCTCGACCTTGCGAATTCCCATGAGAGTTCCATCGACAACCACCAAGCGCCCATCGCTAAATGCTGCATGAAGAGAGATCATGCTGCGGTACTCAGGACTCTCTGGGTCTGTTGTGACAGATGAAGTGATGTTGCGTTCCGCAGCGAGACCTGGGGCATTTACATATGTCACAGACTCCGCGCCAGTAGCGGTGAGTGCACCCTTGAGCACGCTCGTAGCAAGAACTGAGCAATCATGACCAGAGATATCGCCTCTCACTTGAACATCGAGGGAGGTTGGAAGTTCGCCAGCCAAAATAGTTGCGATCTGCGCCATCTTCTCCACCAGTGGAAGGCTTGGGCGAATATCTTCGTGGATTGCCCCACCCTTAACGTTGATCGCATCTGGAACTAGCTCGCCGGCCAGCGCCTTGAGAACTGAAACCGCTACCGCGATACCTGCACGCTCTTGCGCCTCATCGGTCGAAGCCCCAAGGTGCGGAGTTGCAACGACGTTGTCGAGAGCAAAGAGGGGTGAATCGGTGCATGGCTCTGTTGCAAATACATCGAGTCCAGCTCCGCCAACGCGTCCTTCAGTCAAAGCTGCATAAAGCGCATCTTCATCGAGAACTCCACCACGCGCCGCATTGATGATGCGAACCGATGGCTTAACTTTCTTGAGCGCCTCAACGCCAATTAAGTTAGCTGTCTCTTTTGTCTTTGGTAGGTGGATCGTAATGAAATCACTCACGCGCAGAAGCTCATCAAGATCAACCAGGCGAACGCCTAATTGCGCAGCGCGTGCTGGTTGTAGGTATGGATCATATGCAACGACATCCATTCCAAATGATTGCATGCGAGCAGCAACAAGTTGACCGATTTTTCCAAAGCCAACAATGCCGAGCGTCTTTTCGAATAATTCAACGCCGGTGTACTTGGAGCGAGCCCACTTGCCTGCACGTAGCGCTGCGTTTGCAGGTGAGATAAATCGAGCAGATGCCATCAATAATGAAATTGCCAGTTCTGCAGCGCTGACAATGTTTGATGTTGGAGCATTGACAACCATGATGCCTGCGGCAGTCGCGGCAGGAATATCAACGTTATCGACACCAACTCCGGCACGTGCAATAACTTTCAAACCTTTAGATGCTGATATTGCTTCTGCATCCATTTTTGTTGCAGAACGAATAAGGACTGCATCCACGCCAGCAGCGAGAGCCGCAAGAAGTTCGCCGCGGTTTGCACCGTCACAATGGCGAACTTCGAAGTCTGGGCCCAGCGCCTCAATTGTTGCTGGGCTTAACTCCTCTGCAATTAATACAACGGGTTTAGCCACGTGCAGCTACACCTTCTTGGTAATCATCTTTGTTGTTGCCCTTGACCCATGACATCATCTTGCGAAGTTCGCGGCCTACAGCCTCGATTGGGTGAGCCTCTCCCTTAGCGCGAAGTGACTTAAATTCAGGTGCGCCAGCTTCTTGGTCATTAACAAAGCGCTCAGCAAAGGTGCCGTTTTGGATGTCAGCAAGGACAGCCTTCATGTTGGCCTTGACGCTTGGATCGATAACACGAGGTCCTGAGATGTAATCTCCATACTCAGCTGTATCTGAGACCGACCAACGCTGCTTCGCAATTCCACCTTCATACATCAAGTCAACGATCAACTTAAGTTCGTGCAAGCACTCGAAGTAGGCAACCTCAGGTTGGTAGCCAGCCTCGACGAGAGTTTCGAAACCGTATTGAACGAGTTGTGATGCGCCACCACAGAGAACTGCTTGCTCACCGAAAAGATCTGTCTCGCACTCTTCTGTGAATGTGGTCAAAATTCCACCAGCGCGAAGTCCGCCGATTGCCTTTGCGTATGAGAGAGTCAGTGGCCAAGCGGTGCCAGTTGCATCTTGCTCAACTGCAACAAG
>CAIWXY010000242.1 GCA_903916775.1 uncultured Actinomycetes bacterium | reverse complement strand
CGGCGCTAAAGAGAATGTGCCAGTTGACCTGGTAAACAATATTGAGAACTGTATAAACCGCGACCGTCTCACCCATTGCACGGCCCAGACCCAACATCACACCACCAACAATTCCCGAGCGTGCATATGGGAATGCAACAGCACGAATCATTGCCCAGCGAGTAGCACCTAGCGCGTAGGCAGCTTGAATACGATCGAGTGGGGTTTGAGAAAAGACTTCGCGAGAAACAGATGTAACGATGGGAATGATCATGATCGCAAGTACAAGTCCTGCAATAAATGGTGAGTGCTGAACATATGGAGTTGGAAGTTTGAAGATGGGGATCCATCCAAGATATTTATTGAGCAACTTGGCCCAATACTCGCCACTGCTTTCTAAAACAAAGAATCCCCATAGTCCAAAGAGAACAGATGGGAATGCAGCCATCAGATCGATAGCTGTGACCATGAATTTACGAATAAATTGTGGTGCGTAGAAGGTTAGGTAGAGAGCAGCTCCGACGCTAATCGGTACTCCAACGATGACCGCGATCACAGCAACAACTAGCGTGCCGATCAACATCGCAGCAATTCCAAAAGTGGATGCCTTGGCATTAAATAATCCGTTGGCATCGACAACTGCGTTCCAGTTACTGCTTGTTATAAAACGAAAACCTTGAGACTTAAATGTTCCATAACCTTCATAGAGCAAAAATCCGAGTATCAACCCAAGAATGATCAGAGACGACAATCCACCACCGGTCACAACTCCACGGAAAACTTTGTCCGAGAAACGAGGTTTGGTGGTGATCTCGCGCTTCGGCGGGGTCACAGGTGGGGTCTGGGTCATAGTTGAACTCACGGCGCAATGATTGACCTACTTCGGTAGGAGAAGGCGGACAGTAGGTGAACGAAAGGTGAACGAAAGGTGAAATCGCCTCCGTGCCCCGCCACCTCCAAAGCCACTCCTCGAGCAGCCTCCGACCGACTCTCGAACAGTTCTAGGCAGTCCCTGGTGCCTTAAGGTTGTGGCATGGGAAATGAAGCTCCGAACCTTATTTGGGTCGACTGCGAGATGACAGGACTAGAACTCGACAAGGACGTTCTGGTCGAGATTGCCGTCTTGGTCACCGACTCTCAACTCAATATTCTGGGTGAAGGCGTGGATCTGGTCATCAAGGCCAGCCAGGAGTCGCTGGATGGGATGAATGACTTCGTCCGCCAGATGCATACGGCCTCTGGCCTGATCACTGAGATCCCGACAGGGGTCAGCCATGAAGAGGCGAGCGCAAAAATCCTGGAGTACCTGAATAAATATGCCCCAGGAGCTGGCAAATCCCCGCTGGCTGGAAATTCGGTTTCGGTCGACCGAACCTTTATCGCCAAATATCTCCCAGAGGTCAACGAGTACCTTCACTATCGAACCGTCGATGTGTCGTCGATCAAGGAATTGGCACGTCGTTGGTATCCCAAGGTCTATTTCGCAGCCCCCAAGAAGACGGGCAATCACCGCGCCCTGGGCGATATTCGTGACTCCATCGACGAGCTCGACTACTACCGGAAGTCAATTTTTATCCCGAACTAAGCGTACGAAAAATGGCGTATCATTAGCGCTCCATGGTGGTCGTAGCTCAGCTGGTAGAGCACTCGGTTGTGGTCCGAGATGTCGCGGGTTCGAGCCCCGTCGATCACCCCACTTTTTCACAGTGGAAATAGACCACTAGCACCACCCCGCTGTAAAAGATCAATGCCGATCAGTCAGGAGCACTGCGCATGGAAGAGATCATTTTCGATGTAGTCATCGAAATCCCGATGGGCAGTCGCAATAAGTACGAGATTGATCATGAGACCGGCGAGATCCGTTTGGACCGCATGCTCTTCACAGCAACCCGATTCCCGCATGACTACGGATTCGTAAAAAACACTCTTTCTAATGATGGCGATCCACTAGACGCCTTGGTCCTTCTTGATGAGCCAACATTCCCTGGCTGCGTAGTGAGCTGCCGCGTTGTTGGCATGTATCGCATGGTTGATGAGAAGGGCGGAGATGACAAGCTCCTCTGCGTAGCTGCTGGAGATATCCGCAAGAGCGGCCTCAAAGATTTGGGCGATGTTCCTCAGTATGAGCTCGATGAGATTGAGCACTTCTTCCAGGTCTACAAGACCTTGGAGCCTGGCAAGGAAGTACATGGCGGAGATTGGGTCGGCCATGATGCAGCACTTCAGGAAATCCTTGATTCTTATGACCGCTATAAGGACCACAAATAAGCAAAAAGTCTCATTTCTAGGCTGAAAATCCCCAGATCGTTCACCAGATTTTCACTCTTAGGCCCTGTCGCTGATAGGGTCTGCCGTTGGAACAGGTCGTAACTAGCTTTAAATAATTGAATAATTAATCCCGCGTTGTTAGCTCAGTTGGTAGAGCAGGTGACTCTTAATCACCGGGTCGGGGGTTCGAGTCCCTCACAACGCACTTATAGACCGTAATGCGGGTGTATTTACCCCGAAACGGGTTGTATACCCGTAAACGGAT
>CAIWXY010000241.1 GCA_903916775.1 uncultured Actinomycetes bacterium | reverse complement strand
CAGATCAGAGGTTCATTCTTTGTTGCACAATGTGTCCACCAGCAGGAGCTGCTGAGTCTGGTGCAGCCCCTCTGCATGGCACCCCCAATCCCGTACATGGCGGCTTGTTTGGCCTGGCTGCAGTAACAAATCTGTTTCAGGTATTGATATTTTCTGTGTCATCTCTTTAGCTCCATACCTTTATATGTTCTAGTGATAGTTGAAAAATTTCTGGTGCATCGTTATCCAAGGTAGCAACATGGTAACTATTGAGCAGTTCTCTACGGCTCTTATACGCACTTCCAATTTCGGCCATGATGATATCCGTATTGGAAACAGGGAGTACATGGTCATCTGCGCTATGAAAAAGCAAAGTCGGTGCTTGAACCTGTGCAAGAGTAGATCGTGTCGCTTTCAATAAGTGGTTGAGTTGCACGACCCCCAGAGTTGGCAAAACGTCATAACCCCATTCAGTGACATCTTGAGCTTTTACGTCATCGGCGATCGGTGCCAAGACTTTCCTGAATAACGCAATCAGTGGTGCGAATTTGATAGCGATTTGCGCTGGCAAGCCTGCAATATGAATCATCGGATTCACCAAAATTATTCCTGCTAAATTATTTTTGGCGGCAACATTAAGGGTTGTTCCGCCACCCATCGAAAGACCACATACGAAAATTTTCGTACATCTCTCACGCAGGCGATCAATCTCTTGCTGCACGCGCTCTGGCCATTCCTGCCATTGAACTCTGTTGAGGTCTTCCCATTGGGTGCCATGACCTGGCAGACGCGGGACGCTCACGGTGTAACCACGTGAATTCATAAAATCCGCCCAGGGACGCATGGCCGCGGGGCTTCCCGTGAATCCGTGAACAAAAACTATGCCCACATCTATATTGTCTGTGCCCTCAGCAAAGTGATCTTCTAGCCAACCAGACGGCGCTCCTTTAATACTCACATACTCATTCTCTCGTTAATCATTGATCTGCGCTAGGGATTGTCACTAGTGGGGCTTAGAGTTATTTCGTGGCTTCCATGATTGATAACACTGACCTGCGAGATACAACCTTTGTCGTTGTCGACCTCGAGACAACAGGCGCAAGCCCACAAACTGGAGCAGGCATCACTGAAATCGGCGCCGTTAAGGTCCGTGGTGGCGAAGTGCTCGGAGAATTCAAGTCCTTCGTCAACCCCCTGACGCCTATCCCCGCTTTCATAACGGAACTGACCGGAATTACCGAAATGATGTTGGCCAACGCCCCAGTGATTGATGAAGCGCTCCCCGACTTCTTCGAATTTTGCACACCCCACAATCAGTGCGTGCTGGTAGCGCACAATGCACCATTCGACGTCGGCTTTCTTAAGAGTGCGAGCGTTGAGATTGATCTACCTTGGCCGGACTTTGAGGTCATGGATACGGTCAAACTCGCCCGATCTTTAGTTTCACGTGACGAAGTGATGAATTTCAAATTAGGAACACTGGCACACTACTTTGGAACAGTAGTCATACCCAATCACCGGGCACTTGATGATGCGCAAACTACCGTTGAAGTCATGCACCGACTATTCGAGCGTGCTGGTTCGCACGGACTTTCGACATATGGAGAATTAAAAGAGCACTTAGCCAAGAAGAGAAAATAGGAGTTTCCTTGCCGAGACTTACTTTCTAACTTGTCAGTGATTGAGTGAGTTCAATCCATTGTTCAAGGAGAGCGATGGCCTTACCTGAATCGATCGCTTCAGAGGCTGCTTTATAGCCTGCCTGGATCTGATCACTCACGGATGCATCAAACTTTCCGTCATAGGCAGCCACCGTCGCTGCTGCATTCAGAAGAACCGCGTCACGAGCGGGTGATCTCTCGCCACGCAGTATTCCAAGCGTGACATCTGCGTTATGGCGAGCATCGCCACCAGTAATCGCTGAAATAGGTGCATAGTCAATTCCTAGATCCCGGGGATCAAAACGCTCCTGCTTCAAGCCGCCGGGCGAAACTTGAATGATTGTGCTGGTAGTTGTCAGCGTGATCTCGTCCAGTCCATCATCGCCTCGAAATAGGAAGCCTTCGGTACCGCGATCCATCAGAACCTTCGCCATGAGCGGAAGCACTCGCTCCTTTGCAACACCGAGAGCCATGGCACGAGGCTTGGCGGGGTTGGCCAGGGGGCCCAAAATATTGAAGACCGAGGCTTGTCCGAGCTCCTTGCGGGCCGGGGCAGCAAAACGCATAGCAGGATGGAATTTGGGGGCGAAGCAGAAGCCAATTCCCAGTTCGTCAAAGCAGGCAGCTACAGCCTGGCCATCGAGATCGATATTTACGCCTAGCGCTTCTAGCAGGTCAGCCGCTCCCGAGGTAGAAGAGGCGGCGCGAGCTCCATGCTTGATTACCTTGGCTCCCGCAGCAGCTGCAATGATCGCTGCCGTACTTGAGATATTGATGGTGTTTGCACCGTCCCCGCCAGTACCGACCGGGTCGACCGCTCTGCCCGAAATGGAGATTGGGGCGCTATGGGCGAACATGACGTCGAGGAAGGCCTGAACTTCAGCTGGGCTTTCCCCCTTTGCCTGGACGCCGAGCAGGAAGGATTTGATCTCGTCCTTGGTCGCCTGATCCTGCAAAATCTCATTCATGGCCCAACGGGCCAGATCAGGAGAGAGCTCCTCTCCATCTGCGAGGATTGCGATAATTGAGGCCCAAGAGGCTACCTTTTCACTCATAGCCAGATCCTATCCACGCGTGACAAGTCTCACCCGCTATTACCCCTGACCCATACCCCTCTAAGTAGGGAAAATCGTGTGAAATCGGGAATAATCCCCCATGTGACCACACTTGATGCTCCAGCTAAAAGCAACCGCCCGAATATTGTCGCGGTTGGAACGATCGTCTGGCTCTCTTCTGAGTTGATGTTCTTCGCAGCGCTCTTCGCGATGTATTTCACGACGCGCGCGGTTCAAGGCCCAAAGATCTGGCTTGAATCCACAGGAATGTTAAACGTGAAGTTTGCTTCGATCAATACAACAGTCCTCGTTCTCTCATCAGTGACCTGTCAGTTTGGCGTTTTCGCTGCAGAGCGATTCCAAGCTCGTCGTACAGGTTCAATCTGGAAGATTTCCAAGTGGGGAATGCGTGAATGGTTTGCGCTTACATTCCTCATGGGTGCCTTCTTTATTGGTGGCCAGATTTATGAGTATGCGAACTTGGTTCGCGAAGGTCTGTCTCTCTCATCTCGTGCCTACGGTTCGATTTTCTATCTCGCTACAGGCTTCCACGGAATGCACGTAACAGGCGGCTTAAT
>CAIWXY010000240.1 GCA_903916775.1 uncultured Actinomycetes bacterium | reverse complement strand
TGCCGCTTAATAACCCTCACCCAAATAGTCACCACCAAGGCGCCACTGTTCTTGGTCACGAATTTATTGGGACTGTTGTTGACGCTGGTCCAGAAGCCCAAGAGATGATCGGCAAGCGAATTGCATGTGGCGCTGGAGTGTCTTGTGGTGGATGTTCTATGTGCAAAATCGGACGAACAAATCTCTGTGCGCATTACTACACTCTTGGATTAAGTATTCATGGTGGCTTAGCCGAGTACGCGGTAGCACCTAAAGAAATCTGTGTAGAAATTCCTGCAGATGTTAGTGATGAAGATGCTGCACTGGCACAACCACTTGCTGTTGGAATTCACGGCATGCGTCGTTCTGGTGTCAAAAAAGGCGATCAAGTCGTTCTTCTTGGTGTCGGAGCAATCGGTTCATTTGTATGTGTTGCACTACAAAATATCGGCGCAGAAATCATTGCCATGGATATCGATCAGAAGAGATTAGATACCGCGAAAGAACTTGGCGCCACAACAACAATATTGATTCCCACAGATCTCACACCAGAGACCATCAAGAGTTATGTCCCTGGTGGCGCCGATGTTGTCTTTGAAACATCTGGTGCGCCAGGTGCAGCTGCACGTGCACTTGCGATAACAAAGATGGGCGGAACGCTCATGTTGATGGGTCTCAATAAATCGCTGCAGGAGTTCCCATTTTGGGATGCTGTTTTGCGCGAGGTGTTGATTCAAACAACTGTTGCGCATGTCTGCCAAGCCGATATGCCGCTAGCGCTAGAGCTATTGCGCTCTGGAAAAGTCGCTAAACTCCTTACAGATCGCATCTTTCCGCTTGAGCAAGCTAACGAAGCTTTTGAGATTCTTAGTTCAGGCAAAGCTACTGGCAAGATTTTGATTGCAGCTAGCTAATGAATTCAAAGCCAGTCGTTGCAATACTGGGGCTTGGAAAAATGGGCTCCGCAATTGCAAAGGAGTTATCTGCTGCGGGAGTAACGCTTCAGTTGTGGAACAGAAGTCAGGCCACTACAGATCAATTAGTTGATCAATTGCATAGCGCCAACGTTCGAGCATGTGCTACCGCGGGTGAAGCAATCGATGGCGCTGACTTTGTACTTTGCACATTCGCAAATGGTGCGGTCACACATGCAGTCCTTATCGAAGATGCATCCACTCTTGAGAACGCAAAAACAGATCTCATCGTTGCAGATTTGGGAACGAGTGGAGTAGATGTTGCGCGCTCGTTGGCAGTCGAACTCTCACAACGCAATCTGGGATTTGTTGATGCACCCGTTTCTGGAAGTATGGCAACAATCGCATCTCATCAGCTCCTTGTGATGGCGAGTGGTGAACGTGCAGCGGTGGATGAGATCGCGCCATTGCTTCTTCATTTTTCAAAAAAGGTCGCCTATCTAGGTGAAGCTGGTTCTGGGCAAGTAATGAAACTTGCCGTCAATCTCATCGTGCATACACTTGATGCTGCCGTTGCTGAATCACTGGCACTTGCGACCAAGGGCGGAGTTACACCTGAGGCCGCTTACGACGTATTTGATGAGAGCGTGATCGCGGCGCCGTTTGTGAAATACAAGCGCGAAGCGTTTTTGAATCCACAAGCTCCAGTAGCCATGCGAGTCGATACGGTCTCCAAGGATCTTGGTCTGATTACCAATCTTGGAGAGAATTTGGGCGTTCCGCTGGCTGTCACTGAGGCTGTAAAGGGGCTTTTCGCCCAGGCCCAGGCGGCTGGTTTTGCCGAGAGAGACATGGCCACGATCCTCGAATTCCTGCAGAAATCGTAATTAAAACGTTATAAAAAAACCTTGTTAACGCCCCAGCTCCCTATGTACAGTCAGAGTTAACACTTTGGACTAGACCCGTTTTGGCTTGAACCAACCGGGGAGAAATAGGGGGCATCAAGCGGTGAGTAGCGAGTTGATCCAGGCCTCCACAAAACGCCTTCGCGCAATCGAAGTCTCGCGTGGCATGAAGACCATGATTGGCGCCCTCATCGCATTGGCTGTTATCTGTGAAATTTTTGTGCCAGATAGCGTGAGTAAGGGTGCGCTCCTTGGAATGCTTCCGTTCGCAGCGGTCCTCGCAATTATTTCTCTCGGTCAAACTTTGGTTGTGCAACAAGGTGGAATTGATCTTTCCGTTGCTGGCTCCGTCTCACTTGCAGTTGTTTATGTGACACGACTGCCTCAGCAACAAAATAGTCAGCTCTGGAAAGCGGTCCTTGTCGCGCTAGCAAGCGCCGTCGTCGTGGGCATTATCAATGGAATTTTAATTAGCCGCATTGGGATTAACGCGATTGTCGCAACGCTCGGAATGAGCTCACTTGAGTATGCGGTCATTATGGCTATCTCTCAAGGCTCTCCACGTCGCACGACAAACTTACTCAATCACATCGCCGCCAACCTCTTTCTAGGAATTCCGGATTCCGTTTATTTTGCTGTAATTGCAACAGTTCTCGTCACTCTATTTCTTAAGCGGAGTATCTCCGGACGTCGATTCGAAGCTATCGGCGCAAGCCCACGCGCAGGTTTTGCTGCGGGCCTTAAAGTGCAAAAGCATCAGATGGTCGCGTATGTATGGGCACAACTTCTGTACTGCCTAGCGGGAATTTTGCTAGCCGGAATTTTGACCCAACCAACGGCTTACCAAGGTGACAGTTTAGTTTTTCCTTCCGTCACCGTGGTCGTGCTTGGCGGAACATCACTTCTCGGTGGACGCGGCTTCCCTGCTGCTTCAGCGGTAGCAGCTCTATTTCTGCAACAACTTAACCAGATGGTTTTGACGCTCAACGTCCCATTCGGTATTCGTACATTGGTTACTGCGATCGCCCTTCTTATCGGAATTGCGCTATACACAATTCGCTGGGAATTGGTACGCGCTCGTTATCGAGAATTCACATCCAAGCGGAAAGTAGGGGCCGTTAGCGCCTAAGCGCTAGAAATCCCACACACAGGTTTCGGCAATACTGCCGAAAGTGCGACACCGTTGCCGCACATCTAGGAGAGGAAAAACATTGATACGCAATAGAAATCGCGTTCTCAAAGTTGCAAGTGGCGTTGGAGCAGCTGCAATGCTTCTCACGACATTGATCACATCTGCTGCAACTAGTACGGCTGCCACTGCACCTTCCTGGTGCGGTCCAAAGCACATCACAATGGCACTTACAGATGGTTTCGGTGGAAACTCATGGCGCCTAGTAACAACAGCTTCTGCTCAAGATGAAGCCGCTAAGTGCCCAAGCGTGACAAAGCTTTACTACGCTGATGGACAAGGCAACACATCAAAGGCAATCTCAGATATCAAGGGATTCGTCGCAAAGGGCGTTAACGCTCTCGTTGTATTCCCAGATGCAGGTAAGGCAATGCTTCCTGCTCTTCGCGCAGCATATAAGGCTGGCGTTGTAACAGTCCCTTACCGTGTTTCACCTGGCGGAACAGCTGGCGTCGATTACACAGCATTCATTGGTACACCATTCGCACAAGCTGGTCAGAACTGGGCACAATTCGCGCTTCAGGCTCTACCAAAGGGCGGAAACGTACTATTCCTTTCAGGTCCAGCTGGTAACAGCCAAGGTATCGACGAAGCTGCAGGATTCTGGGGCGCTCTTAAGAACCACCCTGAGTTCAAGCCAATCGGTGCACAACCTTTCGAAGTTACAAACTGGGATCCAGCTCTAGCTCAGCAAGTTTTGACAGCTGACATCGCTGCAAATCCAAAGATCGATTTGATCTTGTCTGACTTCGGTCCAACACTTGTTGGTGCTCTTACAGCAGCTCAGAAGACAGGCTGGAAGATTCCTGCAATTGCAGCATCTGACGGAAACGTCCTAGGTTGCTTCTGGAAGACAATGCAAGCTACAGATCCATTCCCAATGATGACTGTATCTACACAGAACGACCACGCTCGTCTAGCAATTGATTATGCAGTTGCAAAGGCAACAGGCGGCAAGGTTCCAGCAAGCACTCAATATCCTTCTCTTCCATTCGAGAACTCACTTACTGGAAAGCCAAATCCAGTTGAATGTCAGCCATCACTTCCAGGCGACATCTACTTGTCAGCACAGCTTTCAGGTGCAGCACAAGCAGCTCTAGGAAAGAAGTAATAACTAGCTAGTACCGTAAGTAGAAGTTCGGTTGGCTACGGAGAACCCGTAGCCAACCTGACTTTTAATAGTCATTTTTTTGCAATTTATTTATTCTGCAAAGTATTCTGAAAAGGTGTCCCTGTGAGTAATTCACCATTAGTTCTTTCCAATATTTCGAAGAACTATTCTGGCGTTGCAGCCCTACGAGAAGTCTCTCTTGAAGTCTTCGCTGGCGAAGTACACGCCCTTCTAGGTGAAAATGGAGCGGGTAAGTCCACGCTGATGAACGTTGCCTCTGGCACGACCGTCCCAGACGCTGGAACTATCACCGTTGATGGTCAGGTGATCGAGAAACTCTCACCTAAACTCGCCTCAGAGCTTGGTATCGCATTCGTGCACCAACACCCAGCGGTGCTCCCAGACCTCACTGTGGCTGAAAATATTCTCATTTCTATCCCTCGTAAATTCTTAAAGAGTTCTGGCAGCGCAAATGCAGCTATGCGGACAATGCTCGATGATTTTGGTCTTAACGTTGATCTTAAAGAGCGCGTCAGCTCACTCTCGGTCGCACAAAAGCACCTACTAGAGCTCGCAAAAGCTTTTGCGATTCGCCCAAAGATTTTAATTCTTGATGAACCAACTGCCCCACTTGGCCAAGAGTCTGTCGATCTCTTGTTTGACCGCGTCGGTCGAATTATCAAAGAGGGTACTGCGGTCATCTACATCACTCACCGTATGGCCGAAGTTCGTACTCTGGCAAAGCGAGTCACAGTTCTACGCGATGGAAAATTCCGTGGATCTTCACTCGTCTCTGATATTACGGATCACGAGCTTCTGACTCTTATTGTTGGCCGTGAATTGGAATCTACCTTTCCAGCAAAGCATGTATCTGCATCTAGCGATCAAGAATTCTTGCGCGTAGAGAAGCTTTCTTCAGATGAGTTTTTTGATATCTCGATTGAAGCCAAGCAAGGCGAGATCATTGGTATCTCCGGTGTTGTCGGAAATGGCCAAAGCGCACTTCTACGTGCACTTGCGGGTACTGCAAGTGCACAAGGTGAAGTCACTATCGGTGGCAAGGTCTACACACAGAAAGATTTGATCAACAACGTGGCTTATATGCCAGCTGATCGCCATGGCGAAGGCCTCATGATGTCGCTCTCTGTGCGCGAGAACGCTGCCTTGAAGGCGCTTCACTCCTTCAAGTCCGGATTGTTAGTCAATCGAAATCGCGAAGTGAAGACTGTTACTGATTCTTTGAATTCAATAGCAGTGAAGACAGCCTCGGTAGATACATTAGTTTCTGCGCTCTCTGGTGGTAACCAGCAGAAGGTTGTAATGACACGCGCTCTGCTTTCAAATCCAACGATGTTGATTGCGGATGAACCTACCCAAGGCGTAGACGTTGGAGCTAGAGCCGAGATCTATGCAATCTTGCGTGAGATCGCACAAAAAGGAATTCCAGTGATCGTTGCATCTTCTGATGCCAAGGAGCTCGAAGGCCTCTGCGATCGCGTTTACGTGATGTCGCGTGGACACATTGTCGAGAAGCTTGAGGGCGAAGACATCACCGAGGCAGAGATGGTGAAGGCTGCGGTTGCATCGACAACTCTCATTAAGCAGAAGAGTGAGAACGAAACTCCTCAGAAAAAGTCAGGCAGTATTCGTCGATTTATTAAGGGCGATTTTATTCCGCCAGTTGTTCTCTCCATCATTATGGTCGGACTTGGTATCTACATTCATTCAAAGAATGGTCGATATACCTCATCCTTTAATATCAACTCAGTTCTTCAGTTGGTTGCTGCACTTGGATTCATCGCAGTTGGTCAAACCATAGTGATGTTAGTCGGTGGCATGGACCTTTCGGTTGGACCGATGGCCGGCTTCCTACTGATTGTTGCCTCCTTCTTCGTGCATGACGGCTCAAAGATGACCAGCATTATCTTTGCATTCGTGCTGATGTTTGTTTTGGCAGTCGGTGGTGGCGCTATGAACGGCGTGCTGATCCGATATGGCAAATTTACAGCGGTTGCAGCTACTTTGACAGCCTATATCGGTATTCAAGGCGTGAGCTACATGTTGCGCGAAACTCCTGGTGGCTACATCAACCAAAATGTTTCAGCAAAAATCACAGGTTCACTCGGCCCTATTCCAGTTGCTTTTATTATCCTCGGAATTGGTTCATTTGCCCTTGAGTATTACGTCCGTAATTCGCAGTGGGGCATGCGCCTTCGCGCAGTTGGATCAGATGAAGAGTCAGCTCGTCGTCTAGGCATCCAAATCAACAAGACAGTAATTAGCGCCTACATTCTCTCAGCAGTATTCGCGGGCTTTGGAGCGGTCATGCTGATGGCTCAATTGGGAATCGGTGACCCAGCGCAGGGTACGTCGTACACGCTTCAATCCATCACAGCTGTTGTTCTAGGTGGTACCTCGTTACTTGGTGGACGAGGTTCTTTCATCGGTACCCTCTTTGGTTCAATGTTGTTGATTCAAGTACTTAACGCGACCACATTCTTGGGACTATCTCAGACCTGGCAGTATCTGTTCCAGGGTTTGCTTGTGATCGCCGCAGCAGTTATTTACACAACCACCCGCGCCTCGAAAGGGAAAAAATAAATGAAAGCAGCACGTTTTCATGGCCAGAAAGATATTCGAATTGAAGATGTTGCCAAGCCTGGTGCACCAATGCCAGATGAAGTTGTTGTAGAGCCGCTCTATTGCGGAATTTGCGGAACAGATCTACATGAATATGTTGTTGGTGCAATTGTGACACCTACAAAGCCTCACCCACTTACAGGCGTCACCAATCCACAAATCTTGGGCCACGAGTTTTCCGCACGTGTTATTGAAATCGGGAAAGATGTTCGCAATGTGAAGGTAGGCGATCGAGTTTCGATCATGCCTGCGATCGTTTGTGGTCGTTGCATTCCTTGTCGCACAGGTAGAGGCCACCTCTGTGAACTCTTTGCTTGCACGGGGCTATCTGCCCCAACAGGTGGACTTGGCGAGATCGCTGTAGTCAAGGAATACCAAGTAGCTAAGCTGCCTGATTCAATGTCAGATATTGCTGGCGCACTCGTAGAACCTGCTGCTGTGGCTGCTTATGGCGTAGATCGTGTGGGCGTCACCGGTGGCGACATCGTTCTCGTCTCTGGTGCAGGTCCTATCGGAGCTCTCTCTGCACTTTATGCAAATGCGCTTGGTGCATCACAAGTGATTATCGCTGAGCCAAATCCACACCGCGCAGCATTTGCTAAGTCGCTCGGATTAGGTCCAGTTCTTAATCCACTCGAGGAATCTTTCGGCGCGACCATCATGGATATCACTGAAGGTCGTGGTGTCGATATGGCTGTCGAAGCATCTGGTACCACCGGTGGTCTTACTGGCTGTATGGACAATATTCGTCGTAGCGGAAAAATTGTTCAGACAGGTCTTCACACCAAGCCAGCAACTATCAACGCTATGCAGCTATCTGAGAAAGATATCTCTTATGTTGGTTCTTGGTGTTATCTCATTACTGACTGGCCTCGCGTTATTCGCCTAGCTGCATCTGGAAAGTACCCAATCGAGAAGATGGTCAGTAGCGTGATTGATATTGATGATGTCGTCACTAAGGGCTTTGATGTCTTGATCGACCCTAAGGGTGACCAGATGAAAGTGCTTGTACAAGTAAATAAATAATTGAACAACAAAAGCGCCCCTCAGATTGTTGAGGGGGCGCTTTTGTTTTAATTCACATTCGGGTTAAAAAAGAGGCTTGAGTGAACTCAGGCTCGGACGGTTCTTCAGATATTCCTGTGCTGCTGATTCATGCAATTCTTTGTCATAGTAAGCCCATTCGATGAGTTCGAGGGCTAGACCATCTGGATCACTGAAATAACACCAACGCCAACCTGCAAGAGGACCTTCATCAACAACATTGACATCTGAATAAAACTTGACGCCCTTCGCTTCGAGTTCTGCTTTTGTTTTATGAATGTCATCGACGTTAAAACATACATGAGCTGCGCCCAAGTGATTATTTGGTACTGGTTTGCCGGCTAGATCAGCTCGATCTGCATACTCAATAAGTTCAAAAGTCGTTGTCTCATCTACCCACAGTGAGACCTGGCGCAATTTGGCCCCTGGAACTCCAACGCCATTGGAGAGCTCGGGTCCCTCAAACCAGCCTGTTGGTTCATTCTGGAATTTGAATCCCAAAATGTCGTGATAAAAATAGATAGACCGATCAAGGTCACTACAAACCAAACCCACGTGGTGGACATAATTCATTTTCATACAATCGACCTGCCTCTCGAGGTGCTTACGATGGAATTAGGTTACCGCTGTGAAGTGTGACTGTACAGACCTTGTAAATCTTAGAAAATGAATGGATAATAAGGGTATGCGTGATCCCATTGAGTACCTAGGTCCGCGCCTCAAAGAGATCCGAACCCAATCCGGAACATCCCTGCGTGAGGTTGCCCGCCAGCTCAATGTCTCGCCATCATTTCTCTCCCAAATTGAAAACGGGAAATCACAACCTTCCGTTGCGACCCTGTATGCCATTGCAAAACTTCTTGGCGTATCAGTCGACGTTCTTTTCGAGGCACAGGGAAGCGACGCTCCACCGAGCACCGGATTAAAAGTTGAAGTTGTTCGCGATACTTTCGAACATCCAGCAGATGCATGGGACTCATCCCGAGCACGAATTTCAGCCGTAAATCCCAATAATCGCAGCGTTATCGTCATGGAGAGTGGAGTTCAGTGGGAGCGTTTGGCTGCTACAGCTGAAGCTAACGTCAACTTTATGGAGATTTCTTATGCTCCAGGAGCCGAGACAAATAACTCTGGCGAGATGATTTTTCACGATGGCTTTGAATACGGCTATGCGCTAGAAGGCGAACTTGAGCTCACAATCGGTGACCTGATTCTCCCGCTGGCTGCAGGGCACTCTGTTGGGTTTGATTCATCAATCCCACATCGATTCCGTAACGTAGGTTCCGCGCCGTTTAAGGGCATCTGGTTTGTGCACGGATGTGTTAAGCACTAATTCATAACAGTTGTGTTATACAGGCCAAAATAGGCAGTTTTACGCTCAAATCCATTGACACCCCTGTTTGCGTGGTGTTAACTAAGAGAGAACATCTACCGATAATAGTTCTCTAGCCCAATGGAGTGAGCAATGGCGATTGCAACATATGGAACAAATGGCGTCGACTGGGAAAACCGCGTTGATTTTGAACGCTTACGTACCGAGCGCCTTGCTCGTCTCAAAGCCGAGCTCAACAACTCAAGCCTTGGCTCTCTACTGACCTTCGATTTTCACAATATTCGCTACATGACCTCCACCCATATCGGAACCTGGGCGATGGACAAGATGATCCGTTTCTCAATCTTGCCTCGCGGCGGAGAACCTGTTCTGTGGGATTTCGGTTCTGCTGCAAAGCACCACACGCTACAAACTCCATGGTTAGACAAGGCGCATGCAGATGCTTCTGCAAACGGCCATGCTCCGCACCATGATGCAGGCCCACTTGTGGGATCACGTGCAGGTATTTCAACTCTACGCGGAGCGATTAGTCCTTCTGCAGGCCAAGCTGAAAAGACAGCCGAGAAGATTTACGAAGTTCTCAAAATTTATGGTCTAGAGAATGAACCACTAGGCGTTGACATCATTGAGCCACCAATCATGTTTGCATTGCAAGCTAAGGGAATCAAAGTTGTCGACGGACAACAAATCTTTTTAGCAGCCAGACGTATCAAAACTAAAGATGAACTCACATTGCTGACAACAGCGGCATCGATGGTTGATAAGGCATATGAAGATCTCTATTCATTCTTGCGTCCTGGAGTGAGAGAGAACGAATGTGTTGGCCTGGTAGCAAAGACTTTGTATGATTTAGGTTCAGAGCATGTCGAAGGCGTGAACGCAATTTCTGGTGAACGCTGTTCCCCACATCCGCATGTATTTAGTGATCGACTCATTCGTCCAGGCGACCCTGCATTCTTCGATATTTTGCATAGCTATATGGGATATCGCACCTGCTACTACCGTACCTTTGCAGTCGGTAGCGCATCTCCTGCACAGCGTGATGCTTACAAAATTTGTCGCGAATACATGGACAAGGCGATCGCCCTCGTTAAGCCAGGTGCAACAACTGCAGACATCGTGAAAGTGTGGCCTAAGGCAGAAGAGTTTGGCTTCGCAAATGAGGAAGCAGCTTTCGCACTTCAGTACGGTCACGGAGTGGGACTTTCTATTTGGGAGCGCCCAATCTTTAGTCGCATGATTTCGCTCGAACACCCTGAAACCCTTGAAGAAGGTATGGTTTTCGCACTTGAAACCTACTGGCCAGCTAAGGATGGTTGGGGAGCAGCGCGTATTGAAGAAGAGATCGTCGTCACCGCAACTGGCTGTGAAGTAATCACAAAATTCCCAGCAGAGGAGTTGTTGGTTGCAGGTCAACGCTACTTCACCACGGGTGGATGGCTTAACACAATGCGTGATTCACAATCACATCTCAATACCGATACCTTCAATCACATTGGAAACGGTAAGTAAGAATGGATTTGGGAAATGGCTATGGCCATCTAACATATTCAACACTTGTCCACCCTGGTGATACCTGGAGCGATATGAAGAGTTCACTCCAGACTTACGTCCCAGAAGTGAAAAAGCGTGTAAGTCCTGATGCGCCGTTTGGGGTTTCACTGCGATTAGCTAACGCTTCAGTCGAAGAGTTACTCGCTAAGCCAGAAGAGCGTGCATGGCTTAAAAAGTTTTTACTCGATAACGACCTTTACATTTTCACAGTCAATGCTTTTCCTTACGGACCATTTAAGGGGCAGCGAGTCAAAGAGCAGGTCTATGAGCCAGATTGGACTACTGAGCAACGCACAAAGTACACAACCAACATTGCAGATATTTTGGCTGAAGTCACTCGTCCGCAAGATGAGCCAACAATTCAGACAGCGCCGTTGGCATTTCGTCCAAATGTAACCTCACCTGAATATGTCACAGCATTTAACGAGAACATTTACAGAGTCATCGCCCACTTAATCACCTTGGAAAAGAAGACCGGGCGTCGGGTAAAGCTTGCAATTGAACCCGAGCCACATTGCTACTTGGAGACAATCCCAGAGACCGTTGAATATTTTAAGAAGGATATTTATAGCCTTCATGCTGCCCAGCGAGTAAGTCACTACTCTGGCCAGCCACTGGCAGAAGTCTTTGGTGCGGTTCGCCGTTACCTCGGCGTCGTTCTCGATATTTGCCATCAGTCAGTCGAGTTCGAGAACATCACAGAAGATATTGATGCTCTCTCACAAGCTGGAATCCCTATTTTTAAGCTACAAGAGGCCGCTGCGCTCAAGGTCGATAACGTGACCCCAGAGATTGTTGCCGAGCTGAAGAAATACACCGGCACCATCTATCTCTCACAGACCACCCAGATGCGAAACGGGGAATTAACCCGCTTCCTCAATCTCGAAGATGCGATTGAAGCTTGGGAGGCGGATCCAGGACCACGTGAATGGCGTACCCACTTCCACGTTCCTGTATTCCTCAAAGATTTGGGTCCCTTCCAAACTACCCGCAATGGAATTGATGATGCGTTGGCAGTTCACGCCAAAACTCCGCTCTCAACTCACCTCGAAATTGAGACATACACATGGGATGTTCTACCCGAGCACCTCAAGACTGGTGACATCACAGAGTATGTGGTTCGCGAGCTTGAATATGTCAAGGGAGAACTTGAGCGCCAGATTGCAGCGCTCAAGTAACCTGCACTTAATTTTACTGAATTTTATTTAAGCGCTGCCTGAAGATTGGCAAACTCCGCCTGAAGTTCTTGCGGTAATTTGCTTCCGATCTTCGCAAACCATTCTTCGATGAGCGGTACTTCCTGACGCCATTCCTCGATATTTACTGCAGAAACTTCTTGCATTGATTCTTCGCTGAGTCCAAGCCCTGCGATATCAATTGCTCCTGGTGCAGGTGTGCGTCCAATTGGAGTAGGAACAGATGTTTGTGCACCTTCTACCTGTTCAATCGCCCACTTGATCACCCGAGAGTTCTCACCAAATCCTGGCCACAAGAATTTTCCGCTTGAACTTCTGCGGAACCAATTCACATAAAAGATATGTGGCATCCGATCACTCTTGCGACCCATCGCTAACCAGTGGTTGAGATAGTCGCCCACGTGATATCCAATAAATGGCAACATCGCCATTGGATCGCGACGAACAACTCCTACTTCTCCAGTCGCTGCAGCTGTTGTCTCGGACGAGAGCGTTGCACCCATGAAGACGCCATGCTGCCAATTGTTAGCTTGCACCACGAGCGGGATTGTTGTTTTACGGCGACCGCCGAAGAAAATAGCTGAAATCGGTACTCCTGCAGGGCTCTCCCATTCAGGGGCGATGATCGGGCATTGCGCAGCCGGAGTGCAGAATCGTGAATTAGGGTGCGAGGAGAGTTCACCGGATTCGGGTGTCCACGAACGCTTCTTCCAATCGGTTAAGTGCACAGGTGGCTGCTCCGTCATTCCTTCCCACCAAACATCACCATCATCTGTGAGTGCAACATTGGTGAAGATTGAATTACCATGTTCGATAGTTCGCATTGCATTGGCGTTGGTGCTCCAGCCGGTGCCCGGTGCTACACCAAAGAATCCATACTCTGGATTAACTGCATAGAGACGGCCGTCATCACCGAATCTCATCCAAGCAATGTCATCGCCAATAGTTTCAACTTTCCAACCTTCAATCGTTGGATCTAGCATCGCGAGATTAGTTTTGCCGCATGCAGATGGGAATGCAGCTGCGATGTAATGAGGGTTGCCATGAGGAGGAGTTACCTTCAGGATCAACATGTGTTCGGCCATCCAGCCCTCATCGCGTCCAATCGCTGAAGCAATTCTGAGCGAATAACATTTCTTACCAAGCAGAGCATTTCCACCATAGCCAGAGCCGTATGACCAAATTGTTCGCTCTTCTGGGAAATGAACAATGTACTTCGTGTCATTACATGGCCAGGCAACATCTTTTTCGCCTTCATGAAGTGGCTTGCCGACGCTATGGAGCGCCGGGACGAATCGCGCGTCAGATCCCATCGCTTCAAGTACGTGTGTGCCGATTCGAGCCATGATGTGCATCGATGCAACAACATAGGGGCTATCGGTAATTTGTACGCCATACATGGGATCTTTAGCATCCAGTGGTCCCATGCAGAATGGGATTACATACATAGTCCGCCCGCGCATACTGCCACGGTAAAGCTCTTGCATGATCGACTTCATTTCAACTGGATCCATCCAGTTATTGGTTGGGCCCGCATCGGACTCATCGCGAGAGCAGATATAAGTGCGATCCTCTACGCGAGCGACATCGGTCGGGTCTGAGGCGCACCAGAACGAATTCGGCTTCTTCTTCAGGCGAACGAAGGTGCCTGCATCGACAAGTTCTGTAGTAATTCGCTCCCACTCACTTGCGGTTCCCGTGCACCAATAAATCTCATCGGGGTTGGTAAGGGCTGCGGTCTGAGCGACCCAGGCAAGCAGCTCTTTATGGGCTGTTGGCGGGGTATTTTTAGGTAAAAACGATGAAGAGGCCACGTTGACTCCCGACGTTAGGTGGATAGTCTCTCTATTGTAAAGTCAGAGTTAACACTTGGGCTAGAGTCGTTAACCAATACAAAACGTGGTCTTCACCACCAATTACGCTCAATGGGGCCCAAGTTGGGGTCATGTTCAGGGCCATTCCCAGGCCGATCCGATCTAAATCCCATCTAAAGATGAGCGAGTACGCTCGGCATACACAATAAATAGGAGTAATCGCTTGCTAACTCAGATTTTGAAGAAATATTGCGCGCCATACAAGGGCCAGGTCGCACTGATTTTGCTCATGCTTCTCGTTCAGGCCATCGCATCGCTCTATCTTCCCAACCTCAACGCCGACCTCATTAACAATGGCGTTGCAAAAGGCGATGTCGGATATATCTGGCACATCGGCGAGATCATGCTCGCTTCTTCAGCTTTGGTGATGGGCGCATCTATCTGGTTGGCATTCTTGGCTGCGAAAGTATCGATGGCGTTTGGTCGCGATCTGCGTACAGCAGTCTTTACAGCGGTCGAAGGTTTCTCAGCCCGCGAGCTCAATAAATTTGGTGCACCTTCTCTGATTACTCGTAACACCAACGATGTGCAGCAAGTCCAACTTGTTTTGTTTATGGGATTCACCATGATGATCGGCGCACCTATCACTGGTATCGGCGCAATCTTCATGGCAGTTCGCTCTAATGCTCATCTCTCGCTCTTGTTGCTGGTCGTTATTCCAATCATGGCGCTTCTGATTGTCAGTTTGCTTCGTCGCATCGTTCCCGCATTTCGCGATATGCAGGTCAAAATTGATCGCATTAACTTGGTGCTACGCGAGCAAGTTGCTGGTGTTCGAGTCATTCGTGCATTTGTGAAAACCCGCCAAGAAGAAGGCCGTTTTGCAGATTCTTCTCGCGATCTGATGCAGACTCAACTTCGAGTCACTCGTACATTTGCAGTGATGTTCCCATCGCTTTCGCTGATTCTTAACTTGTCATCTGTGGCAGTGATCTGGTTTGGTGCAAAGCTCATTGATCAGAACAAACTGCCAATCGGCAACATGACCGCATTTTTGACCTACATCATGCTGATTCTTTCGTCAGTAATGATGGCTGTATTTATGACGCTACAAATTCCTCGCGCAGCTGCTTGCGCCGAACGTATCCAAGAGGTGCTAGATACGCCATCTTCAGTGGTCGATACCTCAACACCAAAAGAACCCGCAGTACGCGCTGGAGTCGTCGAATTTAAGGGCGTCGAGTTTCGGTATCCAGGCGCTGAGAAACCAATCCTCACGGGGGTTTCCTTCACTGCAACACCTGGACAGTTCACCGCGATTATTGGCTCAACCGGTTCGGGTAAATCAACTCTTCTTAATCTCATTCCGCGATTCATTGATGTCACAGCAGGATCGATTCTTCTTGATGGGATTGATTTGCGTGAGCAATCTCTGGAAGCAATTTGGACAGAGATCGGTCTAGTCCCTCAACGCTCATTCCTCTTCGGTGGAACTATTGCGGATAATCTTCGTTACGGTCGCGAACACGCTACTGATGAAGAGATGTGGCACGCACTCCAGATCGCTCAAGCCGAAGAATTTGTAAAGGAAAACACCGATGGCTTGCAAGCGCGAGTTGCCCAAGGTGGTACCAACTTCTCTGGCGGACAACGACAAAGACTTTCTATCGCACGCGCGTTGGTGAAAAAGCCACAGATTCTCATCTTTGACGATTCATTTAGCGCACTCGATTACACCACTGATTCCAAATTGCGTGCCGCACTTCACTCAGAAGTCGGTCACACCACAATGATTGTGGTTGCCCAACGCGTCTCCACAATTTTGCATGCTGATCAAATCATCGTTCTTGATCAAGGTGCGGTAGTTGGAATCGGAACGCACGCCGAACTCATGAAGAGTTGTGCGACCTACCAAGAAATTGTCTTGTCACAACTATCACCGGAGGAGGCAGCGTAATGAGCACAACGAACGCAACTCCAGGAGCGCGCCCAGCTGGCGGTCGTCCGCCTATGGCTGTCGGTCGCGGCGGTCCAATGATGGGAATGAGTGGCCCAGCGGCAAAATCCAAGGACTTCAAAGGTTCTCTCAAGCGCCTGATGCGCGAAGTCGGCGAAGAACGTAAGACTCTTTACTTGGTTCTCGTCCTTATCAGCACTGCCGTAACTATTGGATCCTTCGGACCGAAGATCCTTGGCCATGCCACAAACGACATTTTTTATGGCTATCTAGGACGCAAACTCCCAGCTGGTGTGACAAAAGCTCAAGCAGTGGCGGGTTTGCGTGCACGCGGTCAAGGAACACTCGCGGATGTATTGCAGAAGAGCAACGTTGTTCCGGGTAAGGGAATCGATTTCACTGCGATTAGCCACTGGATCTTCTTGGCTCTCGCGCTCTATGCGATCTCATCACTCTTCTTGTGGTTGCAGCAATATCTCATGGCTGGTGTTACGCAGAAGACTGTATTTCGTCTGCGCCGCCTAGCTGAAGAGAAGATCGGCCGTCTGCCACTGAGTTATTTCGATACAACGTCACGTGGTGATCTGCTCTCAAGAATTACAAACGATGTAGACAACATCTCGACATCGATGCAGCAAGGTCTCTCACAGATTCTCAACGCAGTGCTGACTGTTGTCTCGGTTCTAGCAATGATGATTTGGATTAGCCCTATTTTGGCGCTGATCTCACTCATTGCAATTCCGCTATCAATGTTTGCATCAGTTCGCATCGCTAAGGCATCTCAGAAGCAATTTATTGCGCAATGGGATTGGACCGGAAAACTCAATGGCCATGTTGAAGAAATGCACACAGGTCATGCACTGGTAAAAGTATTTGGCCGTCGCAAACAAGCGATCGAAGATTTCGATCTTCTTAATGAGAAATTGTATGGATCTTCCTTTAATGCCCAATTTATGTCTGGAATCATCCAGCCTTCGACCCAGCTCATCTCAAACCTTATTTATGTAGGTATTTCAGTACTCGGTGGCTATCGCGTCGCGACAGGCACTATGTCACTCGGCGATGTGCAGGCATTTATTCAATACTCACGCCAATTCGGTATGCCGCTAGCCCAGATTGCTGGCCTCATGAATACGGTCCAATCTGGTGTTGCATCAGCAGAACGTTTGTTTGAGCTACTCGATGCCCCTGAAGAAGCTCCAGATAAGCCAGATTCAACTCCACTTGGTCGCGCT
>CAIWXY010000239.1 GCA_903916775.1 uncultured Actinomycetes bacterium | reverse complement strand
GCAATCATCATGGCATTTATGAGCCCACTCGCAAGAGCTCTCGCGCCGTCGTCAATAGCCTTGATTGCCAACGGATCGTTGTTGGTGGCGCTTTGAGCAAGAGCTTGAAAGTCATTTCCTCCACGCCAGCCTTGTAAGATTGCGGCTTCGACCATCTTTGGGCCTCGGGCAAATTCTTCTAGGCAGCCGCGCCGACCACACTCGCATAGGCGTGGTGAATCAAATGAGATTGTGTGGTGACCTATGAGCGCAGCGTTTCCAGATTCACCTTGATGCACCTTTCCATCAATCACAAGCCCACCACCGATGCCAGTTGAAACAACGACACCCAACATATGTCGGTGACCCACTCCGGCACCTACGGTGTATTCAGCTAAAGCTAGTGCGGTGCAGTCACCCAGGAGTGAAACGGCTTTTCCCGGAAAGATCGTTTCGAGGACTTGCGCGATAGGGAAGCTGCGCCATTGCACAATGTTGACTGGCGAAATAGTCCCTTGGGCTACGTTGATAGGTCCTGCCGCAGCTACTCCGATGTATGTGATCTCATCATGAATAAATGATTGCAGAGCGCCTTTGAGATCTTTGGCTAAATCTTGAGTTCCTTGAGAGGCGACAATCGCGCGTTTGTGAATGTTCAATTGCGAATCTAATAGTGCGATAGCAATCTTTGTTGCGCCAATATCCAGCGCCAATATGCTCATGAATTGAGCCTAGTTTGTTCCAAAGCTCTGTGGGATAAGAATCTGAAAAGAATCCCGTAAGAAGTTGTAGAAAAGATGGAGGTCGGAACGGGATTTGAACCCGTGTGGCAGGATTTGCAGTCCTGAGCCTCGCCTCTCGGCCATCCGACCTTGCTTGGTAACTCACACAAAAAAAGCACTTAAAGGTACTGCTCTTGCGTCCAACAGAGCGGACGACCGGGTTCGAACCGGCGACCTGAACCTTGGCAAGGTTCCGCGCTACCAACTGCGCTACGTCCGCATTTTTACCCAATTGGGCAAGGCGCAAATCTATCGCATCCCCTGGCTAAGTGCCAAAGTGGATAGGCGGTAACCGGGGACTCTGAGAAATCCCACTTCTGCAATCGGGGATTGGATAGGCTAGCCAAATGGCTCAGATAAATATCGTTGTCAACGGACAAGGCCGTCTTGTCGAAGCTGACATACGCCCAACACATATTTTTGCCGATGACCCAACTGTGGTCGTTGCTCGAATTAACGGGGAAATTCGTGACCTCTGGACCGAAATTTTTGAAGGCGATCAGATTGAATCAATCACTATTGGATCGCCCGATGGTCTCAACGTACTGCGTCACTCGACAGCCCACGTATTAGCGCAAGCTGTCCAGGAAGTCTTTCCAGAGACAAAACTCGGTATTGGTCCTCCGATTATGGATGGCTTCTATTATGACTTTGATCCCGAGCGTCCCTTTACTCCGGAAGATCTCGAAAAACTTGAATCTGCAATGCGCAAGATCGTTAAGGCTGGTCAACGTTTCAGAAGACGTGTTGTTACCGAGACTGAAGCACGCACTGAATTGGCTGCAGAACCTTATAAATGTGAATTGATTGGGATCAAAGGTTCAGATGATGAGTCAAGCGTTGAAGTAGGCGGCTCAGAGCTCACTATCTATGACAATCTCGGTCGCGATGGTCAGCCGGTATGGAAGGACCTCTGCCGCGGACCACACCTGCCTTCAACGAAATTGATACCAGCTTTCAAACTTATGCGATCAGCTGGTGCGTATTGGCGCGGGTCTGAAAAGAACCCAATGCTTCAGCGCATTTACGGTACGGCTTGGCCTTCGCAAGAAGAACTCGATAACTACCTCACTCTGTTGGCTGAGGCAGAAAAACGTGATCACCGTCGTTTGGGTGCAGAGCTCGACCTATTCTCATTTCCAGAAGAGGTTGGAAGCGGACTTGCTGTATTTCATCCAAAGGGCGGCATCATTCGTCGCGCTATGGAAGATTATTCTCGCCGTCGCCATGAAGAAGAGGGATATCAATTTGTATATTCACCTCACCTAACAAAAGCAGCTCTCTTTGAAACGTCTGGCCATCTCGACTGGTACTCCGAAGGTATGTACCCGCCAATGGTGATGGATGAAGAACTTCATGCCGATGGCACGGTTAAACGCCAAGGCCAGAAGTACTACATGAAGCCTATGAACTGTCCGTTTCACAACCTGATTTACAAGTCGGGCAGTCGTTCATATCGTGAGCTTCCGTTGCGCCTCTTCGAATTCGGCACGGTGTACCGCTATGAAAAATCAGGCGTTATTCATGGCCTCACTCGTGCTCGTGGTTTCACACAAGACGACGCGCATATTTACTGCACAAAGGATCAGATGATGGGGGAGTTAGATTCACTTCTGACTTTTGTGCTTAATCTGCTTCGTGATTATGGTTTAGATGATTTCTATCTGGAGCTTTCAACTCGCAATCCAGCTAAATCTGTTGGTTCAGATGAAGATTGGGCTGCAGCTACAGAGGCGCTTCGGCAAGCTGCAAGTAAACAAAACCTTGAGTTGGTTTTGGATCCAGAAGGAGCAGCGTTCTACGGACCTAAGATTTCTGTCCAAGCGAAAGATGCCATTGGTCGCACTTGGCAGATGTCTACCATTCAGGTTGATTTCCAATTGCCTCAACGCTTTGATCTTGAATACCAATCCAATGATGGTTCCCGTCAACAACCGGTGATGATTCACCGTGCGCTTTTTGGTTCTATCGAACGATTCTTTGGAGTTCTCACCGAGCATTATGCGGGTGCATTCCCACCGTGGTTGGCGCCTGTTCAAGTCCGTGGCATTCCGGTTGCAGAAGCTTTCACTCCGTATCTCCAGGATGTGGCTGCGCACATGCGAAAGCAAGGAATTCGCATCGATGTAGATACTTCTGATGATCGCATGCAGAAAAAGGTTCGCAACGCACAACTTGAGAAGATTCCATTCATGATGATCGCCGGTGAAGAAGATCAAGCAGCTGGTGCTGTTTCGTTCCGTTATCGGAATGGTGAGCAGAAGAACGGATTGCCGATCGCCGATGCGATAGCCGAAATTCTCACTTCGATCACCAGTCGTACTCAGATTTAAACCCGATAGAGATGGAATCTCTCGAAGGTGGAGCAGGTATGCCAGATCGTTGGGGCAGACTCTGGGCGCCACATCGCATGGACTACCTCTCTGGAGAGAACCGACCTTTGCCTGGCAATGATGTACCTTGCCCATTTTGCCGCGTGCCCTCGCTCAGTGATGAGGAAGGATTAATCGTTGCACGTGGTGCTACGGCGTATGTGGTGATGAATCTTTACCCATATAACGCGGGACACCTATTGGTATGCGCATACCGACACGTCGCAGATCTGGCAGATCTGACAACTGAGGAACGCAATGAGATCGGTGAATTAACCGCACATTCGATGAAAGTTTTGCGCAAAGTGAGTAACGCAAAAGGATTCAACCTTGGGATGAACCAAGGCGCCATCTCTGGTGCGGGAATTGCTGAACACATTCACCAGCACGTGGTGCCTCGCTGGTCTGGAGATGCAAATTTCATGCCGATTATTGGGCAGACAAAAGTATTGCCAGTTCTCTTGCAGACCACGCGTAAAGATTTAGCGGATAACTGGAACCTGTTTTAGGTAGCCCGTTATTTCGGCAATTCCAATGGGAGTTCCCTCCACCCAGGGCAGTGCAGGAAATAGAAGCCCCGCCTCAAAGCTATCTTCACCAGCATCTTCGAGTTGTTCTAGGTATTCCTCTCGAAACTCCTGGACAAGTTCGATGTGTTCTGGATCTGCTGGTTGCGTCACGTTCGTTCCAGATGTGTAATCGTGGATTAACAGTGATTGGAGCTCGATCAGCGCTGCGGGCGAGCCATCATCACCATGAAGAACTAAATGTGGAGTAACTACTGGGTCGAGCATTTTGGAGGCGATAGCCGTCATGTCCTCAAAATCAATATCGCTTGAGGACAGCTCCGTTATTACGACCAAGGAGGGGATGTATAGCTCACGGGCGAGTCGCCACGAGGTGATATCAGCATTGACTATTCCATCGCTCGCGCTAACAATGAAAATGGCGCCGTCGGCAATATCAAGCTCAACACTCTCTATGTTGAGAGCATCGGCCATGGTGGCAGAATTCTTGCCAATTATCGAAATTTTTGGCGAATTGCTCTCATTAATTAGGTTGCTCACGGCTGCAAAGCCTACGATGTAATGGTGCTACAAAGTTCAATCAAAGCCCCGGTGACACGTTTTATTACTCCGCTCTGCCGTGGCCTGCTGCGCATAGGTGTAAGCGCCAATATCGTCAGTGCTCTCGGCGGAATCGGATCCACCCTGGCCGCAATTTTCTTTTTCAGTTATGGCCACTATTTCTGGGGAATGGTCGTCTGCGTATTTTTCGTCCTCTTTGATCTCTTGGATGGAACTATTGCGCGCCTGTCACCGACCGGTGGTTCGCGATGGGGAGCGTTGCTTGATTCGACGTTAGACCGAGTGACCGACTCGGCTGTTCTGGGTTCTGTGGCGTATCACCTGAGCAAGAGTTCTGATCGACTAGTTCCAGTACTTCTTACAGCACTTGTCACAGGAACTCTCGTGTCTTACATTAAGGCTCGCGCTGAAGGCTTAGGGATTGAATGCAGCGGTGGGTTTGCAGAGCGAACAGAGCGACTATTGATCATTTTCTTTGCAATAGGTTTTGCGGGTCTCGGAACACCTTATGCCTTGGCAATCGGATCCTGGGTCTTAGCGATAGTTAGTACTTACACAGTCTTTGAAAGATTAATTATTGTCTATCGAGCCACGCTTATCTCTAGGGTTTAACTGGTGAAACCTAAGCTCACCTACTTGGCATATGCCCTCGCTTGGAGCGCGCTTCGTTACATGCCGGCACCGATGGCTTATTCGCTTATGCAGTTCGTAGCTGATCGAGTGACCAAGTCCAACGTTGCAGGAGTCGTTCGTCTCCGCAAAAATTATGCACGCGTCCATCCAGAATATTCCGAATCGCAATTAGAGGCTGCCGTTAAGGCTGGCATGCGTTCTTACTTGCGATATTGGTGTGACACTTTTCGTCTGCCATCGTGGAGCGATAAGAGAATTATCTCTTCAGTGACGGTAACGAATGAAGAGTTTTTACGCGAACCTTTGGCGGCGGGTCTAGGCTGCATTGTCTCCCTCCCGCATGCAGGCAATTGGGACCACGCCGGTGCGTATTTTTGTAAAACAGGAGCACCGGTAGTAACCGTTGCTGAGCATCTAGAGCCTGAAAAACTCTTTCGGAAATTTGTCAGTTATAGGGAATCACTGGGCATGGAAGTTCTCGATGCCAGTTCTCGTTCGTTAGCAATGCTCTCTCAACGTCTACGTGCAAATCGCTTAGTTGCTCTCGTTGCAGATCGCGATCTCTCAAGAAGTGGAGTGAACGTTGAATTCTGCGGGGGGCCTGCGCGAATGCCAGGTGGACCCGCTCTCTTGTCGATTCAGACGGGTGCGCCATTGATTACAGCTTTTGTTAGCTATACCCCCAGCGGTTTGCATATTCATTTCGACGAGGCGATTCCTGTTCCCGAAGAAGGAAGTACTTCGGAAAAAGTGGCAATGATGATTCAGGAGACTGCACGCAGGCTTGAGGAGCATCTGAAAGAGAACATCATTGACTGGCATATGCTTCAGAGAATTTGGGTGGATGGTGATTTCGTTGAGCGGTGATACACGTCCTTTGAAAATTGGAATCGTCTGCCCTTATGGCTGGGATATACCTGGAGGAGTTCAGGTGCATGTAAAAGAACTTGCAGAGCATTTTATTGCGGCAGGTCACCAAGTTTCTGTAATCGCTCCAGTAAGTGATGAGAGCGCATCACTTGAGCCCTGGTTGGTTAGCGCGGGAAGGCCAGTATCAATTCCATTCAATGGATCTGTCGCACGAGTTCTTTTTGGGCCCATCGCAGCCTCTCGAGTGCGTCAATGGATAGCCGCGGGTGAGTTCGATGTTCTTCATCTGCACGAACCTGGAATTCCATCGCTCTCCTTACTTGCATGCTGGTCAGCCGAAGGTCCAATGGTTGGAACTTTCCATGCATCGACTCCACGGATGAGGGCGATAGCTGCCGCCGGAGGTCTGATTGAGCCGATGATTGAGAAACTTGGGGCGCGAATAGCGGTAAGCGAGATGGCTCACGAAACTATGACCTCGCTCTATGGAACCTCCGCGGTGATCATCCCTAATGGGATTGACTACTCGCACTATGCATCTGGGCGCACAGATATTGAGCAACGACTTTCATCTACTCTGAAGATTGGATTCCTCGGCCGTTTTGAAGAAGAGCGCAAAGGGCTGCCGCTATTACTCAAAGCGCTACCTGCAATTATTAAGCGCAATCCACGTGTTGAATTGCTCGTTGCAGGCCCTGGGGATAGCTCAAAAATCTCTTCTTCCCTCGATCCGGCAATTGGAAAACATGTAAAGTTTCTGGGACGACTGTCTCATCAAGAAAAGGCCGAGTTCTTGCAATCTCTTCACCTCTATGTTGCTCCCAACACGGGTGGAGAGTCTTTCGGAATCATCATTGCAGAGGCAATGGCTGCAGGTGCTGCTGTTATAGCAAGTGACATCCCAGCGTTTCGTGCTTTACTCGACGACGGCACTAATGGATTGCTCTTTAAGAACGAAGATCCAGCTTCGCTCGCACAGGCTATTAATACCTTGGCGGGCAATCACGAAGAGCTAGCACAACTCTCACAATCTGGCATGGAGGCAGCTCTCCAATATGACTGGGATACAGTCGCTTCAAGAATTCTGAGCGTCTATGAATCTGCAATGGCTGGGCACGGAAAAGTCGGTATTGGTAGCGAGAGCGCTTCATGGAAGAGGGGTCGTTAAATGTACATTCTGCTCATTGTTCTCATTGTTGTGCTATTCGCTTGGTATCTCTCATTTTCGGCATCACGTTTGGATCGATTACATCACCGTGTGGAAACATCCTGGGAGCATCTCGATGCCTTATTGCAACGTAGAGCAGCTTTAGCTCTTGAAATTTCGCATCTTTGCGAACTCGACCCTGCGACGGAATTTCTACTCACTGAGTCCGCTTATGTCAGTCGCGAGGATTCAATCTCCGATCGCAGCGATGCAGAACGCTCGCTCTCAGAATCCATGAGCTTCCTAAAGTCTGCGGCAGCTAGTGGAGAAGTGAATATTCCCTTTCCACTCCTTGAAGAGTTGACAACCCTCACCGAGAAGATCACATTTGCCATCTCAATTCACCTAGAAGCCGTGACATCGGTTGAGAAGATGCGCTCACGCTTCATCTACAAATTTTTCCGACTAGCAGGTCGAGCCAAGTTGCCTATTCGTTATTCTTTTGAAGAGGATGTGATCAAGTGATGAAATCAAAGACGGTACGAATCTTTACATGTGGATTCGTCGGTGTTCTATGCTTGGTATCGCTGACATCGTGTGGAGTCGGAGGTTCTAGTAAATCTTCATCTGCTAACTCCGAGTCAGGGCAGTCGGGCACAACATCTGGAACTAATGCGCTGACAGGCATGCCAGGGGTTAACGGACCAGTACTCTTTGTGAAAGTTGACGATACGCCGCCGGCTCATCCACAAGTTGGCCTCAATAGCGCTGATGTCGTGTATATCGAGCAAGTAGAAGGTGGGCTGACTCGTCTAGCTGCCGTATTTTCTAACGCGCTACCTCCAAAAATTGGCCCTGTGCGTTCTGCAAGAATTAGTGATATTGATCTTATGGCCCAATATGGCCGCGCAGCCTTGGCATTTAGCGGAGCACAGACTCTATTTCTCCCGGTGTTAGATGCTGCAAATATCGAAGATGTTGGTGCTGACCACGAACCATCGAGTATTTATTCACGTGATACCACTCGAGTTGCTCCTACAAACATGTTGGTCGATCCCAAAGCGCTACTTAATAAATCAATCAATGTAGAAGGCAGAAAGATTGCAACTGCTCAATCAGTAGGTTGGCAATTTGGTTCTCTTCCAGCTGGCGGTACACCGATTACAGGGGTATCTCTCAAGTGGCCAAGTTCGCGTTACGGGGCCACCTGGTCTAGCGATCAATCACGCTGGCTCCTGGGCTACGAAGGAAAACCAGATCTTGATAGTGATGGGATTCAACTGGGCTCACCGACGTTGGTCATCCAAGAGGTGAGTATTACTAACTCGATCTATCATGATCACTTGGGTAACTACACACCATTTAGCAATACTGTTGGCTCTGGCGCTGGATACCTCCTTCGAGATGGTCGCGAGTTCCCAATCATGTGGAGCCGCCCAACTCCGACCTCGCCAACTACGTGGACTCTTGCAAATGGTTCGCAGGCATATTTCCACCCTGGGCAGGTGTGGGTGGCGCTCACGGATTCCCAACCGACATTTACACCTGTGGCGACTGCCAGCACGCCTGCGCCTGCGAGCACGAGTTCCAAGTAGGTTCCCCGCCTTCTTGGAAGTAGACTTCGCCCCACGGTATTAAACATTTGACATGAATTTCTGATCGAGGAGCGACCATGACTCAAGACAACACAAAGACAACCGGCACAGGACGCGTTAAGCGCGGTATGGCCGAGATGCTTAAGGGTGGCGTCATCATGGATGTCGTCAATGTCGAGCAGGCGAAGATTGCAGAAGATGCTGGCGCCGTTGCAGTGATGGCTCTCGAGCGAGTGCCTGCTGACATTCGCGCGCAAGGCGGAGTAGCTCGCATGTCTGATCCAGATATGATCGAAAAGATTCAAGCAGCTGTCTCAATCCCAGTGATGGCTAAGGTCCGCATCGGACATTTCGTTGAGGCGCAGATTCTTGAGTCACTCGGGGTTGATTACATCGATGAATCAGAAGTTCTGACCCCTGCTGATTTTGAAAACCATATCTCTAAGTGGGATTTCACAGTTCCATTTGTTTGTGGAGCAACGAACCTCGGTGAGGCACTGCGCCGTATCAACGAAGGTGCCGCAATGATTCGCTCCAAGGGCGAAGCTGGTACCGGCGATGTTTCTAATGCGACAACACACATGCGCAAAATTTCTCAGGAGATTCGTCGCCTCACATCGATGCGAGAAGACGAACTTTATGTAGCTGCTAAAGAACTTCAAGCTCCTTACGAGCTAGTGAAGGAAGTAGCCCAGACTGGCAAGCTTCCAGTTGTGCTCTTCACCGCGGGTGGAATTGCAACTCCAGCTGATGCAGCGATGATGATGCAATTGGGCGCAGATGGTGTCTTCGTTGGATCTGGCATTTTCAAATCTGGAAACCCTGCAGCACGTGCTGCTGCTTGCGTAAAGGCTGTCACCTACTACACCGATGCAAAGGTCCTTGCTGATGTATCTCGCGGATTAGGTGAAGCAATGGTTGGAATTAACGTTGCTGACATTCCAGTTCCTCATCGCTTGGCAGAACGCGGCTGGTAATAGTTTGAAAGTTGGTGTTCTCGCCCTTCAAGGTGATTTCAGAGAGCATCTCGCCTCACTAGAAGCATGTGGTGCAGATGCATCTTTAGTTCGAACCTACGAGGAGATTAGTGGGGTAGAGGCCCTGGTCATCCCGGGCGGGGAATCGACCACAATCTACAAGTTGGCTAAGAATTTTGACCTGCTTGAGCTTATTCGCGAGAAGATCAAAGGCGGCATGCCGACCTATGGCTCATGCGCGGGAATGATCTTGGTTGCCGACAAAATTCTGGACCCTGCATCAGGTCAAGAGACTTTTGGCGGTATAGAGATGACCGTCCGCCGCAACGCTTTTGGGCGCCAAGTCGACAGCTTTGAAGTTGATCTGGATATCAAAGGTATCGAGGCGCCAACGGTTAGCGCCGTATTTATACGTGCGCCATGGGTGGATTCGCTCTCACCCCGTGTCGAAGTTTTGGCTTCTGTAGAAATTGATGGAGAATTACACCCAGTTGCGGTCCGCCAAGGGTCGGTGCTTGCTACCTCGTTTCATCCAGAGATCACCTCGGATAACCGAATACACAAGTTCTTCTTAGAGGAGATTGCAAAAGCTATCTAGAGTTTTACAGGTGTTGCTCCTAGATAAGGAGCTCGCGTAGCAGAGATGCGGCGCGAATATATATTCAGAACTAGGTTGGTGATTGACATGTCAGGCCATTCCAAATGGGCAACGACGAAGCACAAAAAAGCTGTCATAGATTCACGTCGCGCAAAGAATTTTGCCAAATTAATTAAGGCGATCGAAATTGCAGCACGTAACGGCGGCGCAGACATTGATGGCAACCCAACCCTGTTTGACGCAATCGCAAAAGCTAAAAAGAATTCGATGCCTGCAGATAACATTGAGCGCGCCGTAAAGCGTGGTGCAGGTCTTGAATCTGGTGGCGCTGATTGGCAAACCATCATGTATGAGGGCTACGCACCTGGTGGCGTTGCACTCATGATCGAATGTTTAACCGATTCTCGCAACCGTGCAGCAGCCGAAGTCCGTGTCGCCGTCACTCGCAATGGTGGCTCAATGGCTGATCCAGGTTCGGTTTCTTATATGTTTAATCGCAAAGGTGTTGTTATCGTCAACAAGGCAGCCGGCGTAACAGAGGACTCACTCCTAGAAGTCGTTTTGGATGCAGGCGCTGAAGAAGTAAACGATTTGGGCGAATCATTTGAGATTGTCTCTGAAGCAAGTGATCTAGTCGCAGTTCGTACAGCTCTTCAAAATGCAGGAATTGACTATGAGTCTGCGGATACCTCCTTCCTTCCATCGCTCTCAGTGCCGCTCGATGCAGAGACCGCAACCAAGGTTTTCAATCTGATCGATGCAATTGAAGAACTCGATGACGTTCAGAACGTCTATGGCAACTTTGACGTTTCTGATGAGGTAATGGCCAGTATTACCGAGTAATTGGCGCTGCAAGCAATACACTCCCTTTCATGAGAGTGCTTGGAGTTGACCCAGGACTCACGCGTTGCGGCGTGGGTGTTGTCGAGAATAGCTCCCCACAAGGGTCGCAAGTGCTAACGATGGTGGGAGTCGGTGTGATTCAAACCGACCCAGCAGCGTCGCTGGAACATCGGCTTCTCGAATTAGAGACAGAGTTGAAGTTGTGGATTGAAAAAACTTCTCCCGATGTTATTGCGGTTGAAAGAGTTTTCTCTCAACTCAACGTAAGAACCGCAATGGCGACCGGT
>CAIWXY010000238.1 GCA_903916775.1 uncultured Actinomycetes bacterium | reverse complement strand
GTGCTGGTGCTGGTGAGGATGTTCTCAATGAGCTTGTCATGGGCCTTGACCAGCACCGTGCGGATGCTTTGGCGTCAATTGCTGCAACATTCTTAGCAAGCACTGCCGATGAAAATCTCCAACACCGTCGACCAACCACAGTCAACCTCACGATTGATCTACCAACTTTGCTCGGCTTGGCAGAAAACCCAGGGATTCTTGCTGGCTACGGAGCAATTCCTGCATCCATTGCACGTGAATTGGCTGCCGATGGAAAGTGGCGCAGGTTTATTACAGATCCGATCACGGGCAACTTATTAGATTACGGGCGCGATAAGTACGAACCACCTCAGGCTCTCGTCGATTTTCTTATGGCTAGAGATCGAATTTGCAGATTTCCCGGTTGTAGACAGCCAGCGCGTGTGAGCGATATCGACCATGCGCACGCTTGGGAAAATGGTGGCGAAACATCAATTGAAAACATGGGACTGCTCTGCCGTCGACATCACCGAATGAAGACACATGGTGGTTGGAAACTTGAAAGTTTCCCCGACGGTTCCTGTCAGTGGACTTCGCCAGCCGGCAAGGAATATTTTGTACAAGCTAGACCAGTAAACGAAGTTGCGTAGCTGGCGGGCGAATATTCGTGGCAGCTTAACCAGGTTGTCTATTTGATTAACGAACGCCCTAAGTTGATATATGTACTCGCATAGTTGGCAAACTTGCTCTCACGGTTGGATCGCCCAGTTGCGTAGATGAGGAGCCGCCCCCAGCAGTTCAACCACGATATCCCTTAGCCAAGGAGTAGTCTCCCGAAGTTGGCCTACTTAGCCCCTTTGCTGATTATTTGGGCAAAAATTTTGCGATGATCATAGTAATCACCGCAAAATTGCCGAACGTGGAGGTGCCGGGAATCGAACCCGGGTCCTCTAGTACTGACACAGAGCTTCTACGGGCGTAGTTCGCTATCCGTTTTCTCAGTCCTGACTCTCACGCAAACATGTAGTCAACGAACTCAGTTGTAGTTAATTTCCCCGATTACATCCACAACACTGTAACTAGGTAAGCCCTCTATCGACGCTAGGTTCCGAGTCGAAGGCGCACTCGGTCTAACGGATTTCTATCGCTTAAGCAGCGAGGTTGAAATCAGCGGCAGTTGTACTGGCGCTTATAGTTTTGCCAGGGTTATTGGTTAACGAGATCATCCCGGCTTCCTCGGCCCGCTTCCTCTGCCCCAACATCTAAAGTCGAGACCGTTCACCCCCATGGGTTAGGTTGCAACCTAAGTGTAAGACATTTCCGTTACATAGGTTAATTTGATTCCCAGGAAGCAATTTCACGTTCGCTTGCGACTCAGCCTAAGCGTAACGATTGTAGGTTTTAATTAGCGTAGGGACTTTATTCCTGTCTCATTCGCGTTCCGGACTGCATCCATCTACTGCTCTCTGACTGGCGTTCGTGAAGTGCTTTCGCCCGCATCAGACTGAGCACCTGCCTCATTCACGTTCCCGTTTTAGTTCAGAGCCAAGGACTAGTCTTTGCCCGAATTCCTTCGCGATAGCGCGCGAGTCATCTCGCGATTGGCCTCTTTTTCCTTCATGGAATTTCGCTTGTCGTGTGCCTTCTTGCCCTTAGCGAGGGCAAGCTCAACTTTGACTTTTCCATCTTTAAAATAAATTGAGAGCGGAACCAAGGTCAAACCGCCTTGCTTAATCTCAGCGGCGATCTTGTTGATCTCTTTGCGATGCATCAATAACTTGCGATCACGTCTGGGCGTATGGTTGTTCCACGTACCCTCGACATATTCAGGTATGTGTACATTGGCAAGCCAGAGCTCGTCGTGGTTTACATGTGCAAATCCATCTATAAGCGATGCTCTACCCGCACGGAGGGACTTCACTTCTGTTCCGGTTAGCGCAATTCCACATTCCCAGACATCTTCGATGAAATAGTCATGGCGCGCGCTCTTATTCTGCGCGATGAGCTTGCGCCCGATCTCCTTGACCACCTCATTCACCACCTCTCGACGTTTGCCCTTCAAGTGTAATCCACTATCCAGTTTCTAAGAATCCGAAGGAAGTACTCAATTATCCGAAGTCCGCAACAACCCGAGGAGTTCAATAGACCGCAGCGCTCAATAATCGGCACCACGTAATAACCTGAAGTCCTCATCGAACCGAAGTCCTCATCATTTCAACGTTGTAAATTGCCTAAACGCAGGTTGCAGGCTGAAAATTTAGGAGTGGGAACACCCGGCAAACAGTTGTTGCCTCTGTCCCCACCCGGAGTGCAAAGATCAGACTTTGAGATATTTACGCAAAGTAATGAGTGATGCCAGACCAGAGAGGAAGAATCCGACGCCTAACAGCATTGCGGAAGCAGTCCATACATCTGACCACAGAAAGAATCGCGTAAATGACAGCAGCGGTGCCACCTTCGAATCGATAAGCGCCTTAAATCCAGAAAGCAAGCCAGTTGAAATTGCCCAACCTATGACCGCGGCGATCAAACCTTCGAGAAGGAACGGCAATTGGATCGAAAAGGACGATGCTCCAACGAGCTTCATAACGCCGGTTTCGCGGCGTCGATTAAACGCAGCCAATCGAAGGGTATTGCTGATGAGCAGCATGGCCGTCAAAATACTTACAACGCCGACCAACAAAGCTCCATCGCGAAGAACTCCTAGAAGCTTGAAGAATTTATCCAAAATTACACGCTCATCCTGAACCGTATCCACGCCTGGACGACCAGCAAAGGCACTTTGCACAACAGCAAATTGCGTTGGATCCTTAAGTTTTACGCGGAAGCTTTCCGGCAATTGATTTGGCGTGACGTTCTGCGCAATCGCCGAACCTTTGAATTGTTCTTGGAAATGCTGGTAAGCCTGTGTCTGGGATTCGTAATAAACCGTCTGGACCACGGGAAGTGCTTGAAGATCACTCTGAATTGAAGCTCGCTCAGCTGCAGTGACTGGCCCGCCGGCACACGAGGTTGACTCCGACAGCGCTCCGCAAAGGAATACTGAGACTTCAATTTTGTTGTACCAATAATCTTTCATGACGCGAACTTGTGAATTTGCAAGCAAGCCGACACCTAGAAGCGTGAGTGAGATTGCAACTGTGACAATAACGGCGAACGTCATGGTCATGTTACGACGTAGCCCAATGCGGACTTCGCTCCAAATAAATCCTGCGCGCATCGAATGCTCCCTATCTAGTACTCACGGACTGCTCACTGCTCACTGCTCACTGCTCACTGCTCACTGCTCACTGCTCACTGCTCAC
>CAIWXY010000237.1 GCA_903916775.1 uncultured Actinomycetes bacterium | reverse complement strand
CCGCCCGCGATACCTAGAAGCTGGGCTCCTAAACAGATTCCCAGAATAGGGATGTCGCGTGCGATGGCGTCGGCCAATAGCGCACGTTCATCAGCTAGCCATGATGCAATGTGGTCATCCATAGCCCCCATGTGACCGCCGAGGGGCATGAGCGCCGTAATCTCATCGTCGATCTGTCGTGGAATGGGTTCGCCAGCAAAAGCGCGGATAATACGAAGCTCGTATCCAATCTCTTGGAGCCACTGTCCAGCCAGATGCGGCGGATCGCTTTCGTCGTTTTGAATGACAAGCAGAATTCGCTGTGAAGGCATGAGTGTGTGTTTAACCCAATCGGAATGTGAGGACGTTGCGGTGCGGAGTTTTAGTAAACAGTGACCGGGCAGGTCAACGTGCGGGTGATACCGGGCACGGCCTGAACCTTTGCCAAAATTGAGTGGCCAAGATCTTCCATGCTTGGTGCCTGGGCACGCATCACAACGTCATAAGGTCCAGTGACGGCCTCGGCCAAAGTTACTCCTTGGATGGCTGCGATCTCCTTGGCGACTGTGCCGGCCTTGCCGACATCAGTCTGAATGAGAATGTAAACCTGAACTGACATGTGAACTCCTCCATACATCTAACTGGGAACCTTCTATAACCAATGGCGAGAACGTGAGAAATGTAAGTGCCATAGGAGGTGGGCTCGCTTCACTGCGAGTGCCTAGTCCCTCTAGGCTACTCTCAATATATCCGCGATCAAAGAGTTCCTTGCTGGAAATTACAATGCGAGCTAAATTAAAAAAAGGGGGGGCAATGGCGACTGAGTCCGAGCTCATCACCGCTTTAGCTGCAATTTTCCAAGCCCAACCTCATGAGCGCGTGCTTGTGGGAATTGGGGATGATGCTGCTGTTGTGACCTTGCCAAAAGTTCGAGGCGATAGTTCGGCAGTCTTAGCGGCAGATATGGCAGTTGAGGGAGTTCACTTTAAACGCGAGTGGTCGAGCCTCTTTGAGATTGGTGCCAAGATTACGGCCGCAAATTTGGCAGATATTTATGCGATGGGCGGCAAGCCAGATTTTCTGCTTGTGAGTGCAGCGGTGCCCAAGAATTTTTCAGTTCAAGAAGCACAAGAGCTTGCATCTGGAATAGTTGACGAGGCTTCAAAAGTAGGCGCAGTCGTTGTTGGTGGCGACCTCACTCGATCCGACATGATGGTGATTTCAATGAGCGTCTTTGGCTCGATCAAAAATCCGATTACACGAAGTGGTGCGCAGGTTGGTGACCTTGTCATCGTCAATGAACTTCCCGGAAAATCGGCAGCAGGTCTGGCGTTGTTGCAAGCTGGAATTCATGATGAGTGCAGCGCCAACCATCGTCGCCCACTCGTTGATTACGTTGCCGCCAGAGATTTCGCGCTTGCTGGCGTCAGCTCAATGACGGATATCAGCGACAGTCTCGTCTTAGAGCTCTCACAGATCGCCAAAGCATCGGGTGTGGGAATCGAGATTAATTCCGATCCCGAGATGGATATTCATGGCGGGGAGGACCATATTTTTCTAGCAACAATCTCGCCGCACCTGCCTTTTCCGCGACAAGCAATTGAAATCGGACGAGTGGTTTTAGGTAAGGGGGTCCGTGTTGATGGTGCGCCTGTTACCCATCAAGGCTTCAGCCATTTTGAAGAACCTGGCGAATAAATCCAGGTTTATTCGTAATCAGAACATCAACTCCAGAACGTTGACATAAAAGCGCATCTTCTGCGGTATCGACCGTCCAGACAAAGGTCTTTTGATCGGCGCGCTTAAGACCTGGATATTTCCGTAATAGTGCAATCGATGGTCCTTGCGAACTCATTCGCGTGAGTTTAAGTGGGAGCCAATGTGTACTGAGAAAAACGGTTGCCACGCCACGTGCTCGAGCTCTTACTATCGCTGTTCGTGAAAATGACATGAGAGCGATGTCAATCCCTGACTCCGCAATCTCTACCTTACGCGTTTGTAGGCAATGAGCGACGGCCAATTCGATTGCGCCGCGAGTGGGGACCGGATGCTTGGTCTCAAGCGCCAGGTCTTTCTTATGAGCAATTGCAATATCGATGATCTCATCCAATGTAAGGAGAGGGTGGATAGACATAAGCTCGGAGTAGGTTGATCGGGCAATCTCGAGTTGGCTTCCGATTAGCCGTTTGAGGTCGCGATCGTGCCAAGCAACGATTACGCCATCGCGCGTAAGTCGCAGGTCGCATTCAAATCCATCGGCACCTTGATCGATAGCGCCCATATAGGCAGCACGAGACATCTCTGGGAAATCAGAGGAGGCGCCACGGTGGGCATAAATCTTCAAGTTTTACATTTCCTTGAAGGTCTTAATCTCGCGAAGAGATTAACGAGTAACTTTGCCAGCCTTCATGCAGGTTGAGCAGACGTTCTGACGCTTGGTTGAGCCGCCAACGATTGTCTTGATGCGCTGGATGTTTGGATTCCAACGGCGACGTGTCTTACGCATTGAGTGTGAGACGTTGTTGCCAAAGCTCGGGCCTTTGCCGCAGATATCGCAGTTCGATGCCACGATGGACTCCTTTTACTAGAGGGAACTACTCGGTTGAAGCGCACATGCGCGCTAAGCGGCAAAGATTACCGCCCGAGGGGTCAAAAAGGCTAATTAGCCCCACACTGGCACAATCCCATCCAGCCCCACACTGGCACAATCCCATCCAGCCCCACACTGGCACAATGGGGTCATGACCCCCACCGGCGTAAACCTAGAGACAAGCCTGACCAAGGTTCTAGGGGATAAGACCGCCAAGGCGCTCGATAAGGCCTTTGGGCTGGCCACGGTTGGCGATCTGCTGGAGCACTATCCACGCCGCTACGTTGTCAGGGGAGAACTCTCCGATATAGCCGAGCTGGAGGATGGCGAGGAGACCACGGTTCTCGCCGAAATAGCCTCGGTGAATCTGCGTCGAGCGAGTGGACGAACAATTCTCGAAGTCGTTGTCACCGATGGCTCAGCCAAAATGTGGCTCACCTTCTTTAATCAGCCATGGCGGGAAAAGGAGTTGAGAGTCGGCCGTAGCGGAATGTTTGCGGGCAAGGTCGGGCTTTTTAATGGCAAACGCCAGCTCTCGCATCCCGACTACCAACTGATTCCTGATGGCAGTGATGTCGACGATGCTATTGCCGGATTTGCGGGGAAGTTTTTGCCGGTCTATCCCTCTGCTTCCAAATTACCTTCCTGGAAGATTGCTCAATGCGTTGAGATAGTCCTGGATTCCCTTGAAACAATTCCTGATTATCTGAGCGAAGAGATCTGCGCTCGCTATCAATTCCCAAGTCTCGACGACGCCATTCGTTTTATCCATCAGCCACCGAACCTGGAAGATGCAGCGCGCTCTCGTGAGCGACTGACTTTTGATGAAGCTCTCCTCTTGCAAATTTTGTTAGCGCAACGAAAAGCGCGGATGGCAAATATCGAGACAGTTGCACGAACTTTGCGACCTGATGGTTTGGTAAAGGAATTTGAATCGATGCTTCCGTTCTCCTTTACTGAAGGACAGAACGAAGTTAATTCTGAGATCGCTGATGACATGGCAAAACCACACCCCATGCATCGCTTACTCCAAGGAGAAGTTGGTTCAGGCAAAACGGTGGTTGCGTTACGAGCAATGTTGATTGCGGTTGATAACGGTGGCCAAGCGGCGCTGCTGGCTCCAACAGAAGTGTTGGCGCAACAGCATTTCTCAACAATCAAAAAAATACTTGGTTCACTTGCAGAAGCAGGAACTCTCGGCGGATCGCTACTAGGAACTCACGTTGTCCTTTTGACTGGATCGATGACTAACGCAGCTAAGAAAGATGCGCTCACTCGCATTAAAAGCGGTGATGCTGGAATTGTCATCGGTACGCATGCGCTGTTGAGCGCAGGCGTTGAGTTCGATGATCTCGCCCTCGTGGTTGTTGATGAGCAACACAGATTCGGCGTGGAACAACGAGACGCACTTCGTGCAAAAGCCAAGCATCCGCCTCATGTGCTCGTTATGACTGCCACACCTATTCCGCGTTCGGTTGCAATGACAATCTTTGGTGACCTCGAAGTGTCTACGTTGAGGCAACTCCCTTCTGGTCGCGCACCAATCACTACTCATCTCATCCCACTTGACCTTAAGCCTCATTATTTGGAACGCGCATGGGAGCGAGTCAGGGAAGAAGTGGAGAAGGAGCACCAGGTTTATATTGTCGCTCCACGTATTAGCGCCACTGAGGTAGAAGGCTCAGGAATGACAGAGCGTGATTTGGAGATTGCGCGAATGATGGATGGCGGCGTTGCAGTCGAAGAGAGCCTCGAAAGTAAAGCCCCAATGGCGAGTGTGGAAGAACTTGCACCCGAGTTGGCTCTCGGACCATTGCATGGATTAAAAGTTGCTCCGCTACATGGGCGACAAACTGTTGAGCTCAAAGATGCGACCATGAAAGCGTTCTCTCACGGTGAGATTGATGTACTGGTTGCAACGACGGTGATCGAAGTAGGAGTGGATGTACCAAACGCTTCAATGATGGTCATTATGGATGCTGATCGATTTGGTGTTTCACAGCTGCACCAACTGCGTGGTCGTGTAGGTCGAGGCGCAGTTCCAGGACTCTGCTTGATGGTAACTAGGGCACAAGATGGCAGTGCGACCATGGAGCGTTTGCTTGCAGTCGCCGGAACTCTTGATGGCTTTGAACTCTCGAGAATTGATCTAGAACAACGTAGCGAAGGCGATGTTCTTGGAAAATCCCAATCAGGAATGAAGTCGCACTTGCGGCTCCTTAAAGTGTTGCGTGATGAGCCACTCATAGAGAAAGCTCGCGAACTTGCTCTCTCGCTTATCGCAGGCGACCCCGAGCTTACAAAGATGCCACAATTGGCGATGGCAGTCGGCGATTTAGCAAATGCCGAGTCAAGTGCATTTATGGATAAGGGGTAGAGATGCGGATCATTGCGGGAAGCGCCAAAGGTAAAACTCTCCTCTCACCCAAGGACACTCGAGTACGTCCAACATCTGATCGTGCCCGCGAGGGATTATTTTCATCACTTGAGTCCTCATTTGGCTCGCTGCACGAATTAACTTTCCTTGATCTCTTTGCTGGCAGCGCAGCGGTAGGAGTAGAGGCTCTCTCTCGTGGAGCTGAGCTCGTTCATAGCGTCGAAGCAGATGGTGATGTCGGCAATCTGGCGATATCAAATTTGCAGTTAGTGAAAAACCCTCAAGGCAAGTATCGCCTTTTTCATTCGAGCGCTCTTTCATTTCTGGAATCTGATCAGCCCGTACTCCCAGCGGGGCGCAAGTACGACATTATTTTTATGGACCCGCCATACAATGTAAGTAACGAAGAGATCGAAGTTCTTCTTGAAATCATCGTCGGTCGCACGCTTCTGGAGCCCCGTGGGTTAATCGCGATTGAGCGTGAAACCAAAGGCAGGCCTTTCACCTGGCCAGAGCCTCTTACGCTTGAAAAGATCCGTTCGTACGGACAGGGGAGTATCTTCTACGGCGGCTACTCTGCTAGCGTTTTACCGTGAATCGCGTTGTATGTCCCGGATCATTTGATCCCATTACCTTTGGGCACCTCGACATCATCGAACGTGCGAGCAAACTCTTCGATGAGGTCGTGATCGCCGTTCTGGTCAATCAGACCAAATCATCACTCTTTACTGTGCAAGAACGTATAGAGATGATCCAAGAAGTGACTTCACGTTTTACAAATGTAAAAGTTGACTCATGGTCGGGACTTCTTGTTGATTATTGCGTTGAAAAAGAGATTCCGGTCATCGTTAAAGGGCTGCGTGCTGTTACGGACTTTGATTACGAACTTCAAATGTCGCAGATTAATTTTCAGCTTAAGGGGATAGAAACCCTCTTTATGTCTACCGCTCCAGCTCACTCATTCTTATCGTCTTCTCTCGTCAAAGAGATCGCAAGTTACGATGGTGATGTTTCTAGCTATATTCCAGAGCCTCTCGCGGAACGCCTGCGCCAACGACTCGCACTGGTTAAATCCACTAGAATCAATTAGGTCTTGGACTAGGAGTTAAATCATGGAAACACAGAATTACGATGGCGCCAACACCGCTGGGATGGATGTCATCGAGCGTCTGCAAAGTGCTATCACCATGGTTGAAGAGGCTAGAAGCGTTCCGCTCTCGGCGAGCTGTGTTGTGCACCGTGGTGAGCTCTTAGAGATTCTTGATTATGCAAAAGTGGCACTGCCTCAAGATTTAGCAACAGCCCAAGAGATCATGGTCAGTCGCGATCTCATTTTGGAAGAAGCGCGTGTGACAGCTGATTCTTTAATTGCGCATGCCCGAGAAGAGGTCGCTCGAATGGTTGAGCAGACCGAGATCGTAAGCGCTGCTCGGACGGAAGCGAGTCGAATCTTGGCTGAAGTGCAGGAGCAGGCGCGCATTGAGCGCGAAGAAATCGAAACGTATATTGACTCTCGTCTGGCAACCCTAGAAGTGATTTTGAATAAGACTCTTGATGTTGTTCAACGAGGTCGAGAGAAGCTCGCTGG
>CAIWXY010000236.1 GCA_903916775.1 uncultured Actinomycetes bacterium | reverse complement strand
TCGCTAAAGAGCGCGGCCTCAATCTGAGCGTCTGTCGCTAACGCAAGTTCTGGAGCCTTCTCGTAGAGGGCTAGCTTCTTGATCAGGGCAGCGATCGTGTCCACCTCATCAATGCGAGCAGATCTAATCTTCATACCGAGATCCTATCTTTTGTATTTCCTTGGTGCATCGATATGCCGGCGCAGTAAAAAAACCCCAGTCAGTAGAATCGACTGGGGTTTTTGTTTACTTGTACTTAGTGGTGACTATCGCCAAGCTCTTTAAGTTCACTCAAAGTTGCGGCAGGAACTTGCACGTTATGTGCTTCATTCATGCGCTTGCGTAGCTTGCCCTTCCAACCAACGAGCGCTTCCTCTGGGAGTGGTGCAGGTAGAGCTTCGGGTTGTTGATGCTGAGTGAGTGTCCACTTGCGAGCATCAGAGATTGGCTCATGGACTTCGATCATTTCACCGTTAGGCATCATGACCAAACGTCCTGTTTCGCGTCCATGGAGAACGAGGTCGCGATCTGCGCGCTGCAGCGATAGACAGACACGCTTTGTGATGATGAAAACAATCGGTGGGACTGTGAATAGTCCAATTCGAGTGAACCACATGATTCCATTGATTGTTAGGTGGAAGTGGGTAGCAATAATGTCGTTACCACCGTTTGCCAGTGCGATCACCATGAAGGCGATAGACATGGCACCGAGAGCTGTGCGGTTAGGTACGTTACGTGGACGATCCAACAAGTGATGTTCGCGGTGATCGCCAGTAATCCATGCTTCGATAAATGGATAGAAGGTCATACCGACGAAGATCAAACCTGGCAGAACCAAACTTGGAAGCAAGATGTTCCACGAAATTGTGTGACCTAGCCAATGTGTCTCAAGTGGGGGAGCCATACGTACCAGACCGTCCAGCCAACCCATGTACCAGTCAGGCTGAGAGCCTGCGGAGATCTGTCCCGGTGTGTATGGACCGTAGAGCCAAATTGGGTTGATTGATGCGACTGCGCCTAGGAACGCGGTAACGCCGAAGACGATGAAGAAGAATCCGCCAGCTTTAGCCATGTAAACAGGCATCAATGGGTATCCAACGACGTTTGATTCCTTGCGACCAGGGCCAGGGAACTGAGTGTGCTTCTGGTACCAGACCATCATGAGGTGCACGGTGATAAGCGCCAAGAACAACGCTGGTAATAGCAAAATATGAACCATATAAACGCGAGGAATAAATGAAGTTCCGGGGAATGGTCCACCGAAGGCGAAGAAGGCAAGATATGAACCAACAACAGGTATAGCTTGCAAGATAGCTTCGGCAATACGAATACCTGTACCTGAAAGAAGGTCGTCAGGAAGTGAGTATCCAAGGAAGCCTTCGATAATTCCAAAGGTGAGCAGTCCGATACCGATCAACCAGTTGGTCTCACGTGGCTTGCGGAAAGCGCCAGTGAAGAAGACACGGAAAAGGTGAACAACGATTGCCACCATAAAGATAAGCGCAGCCCAGTGATGAATCTGGCGCATAAGTAAACCGCCGCGTACATCAAAAGAGAGGTGGAGTGTCGATGCGTAGGCAGCTGACATGCTCACGCCTGAAAGCGGAGTATATGAACCTTGGTAGACGACATCTCGCTGAGATGGATCAAACCAGAATGTCAGGAATGTTCCGGAGAGCAACAAGATGACGAATGAATATAGACATACCTCGCCGAGCATGAATGACCAGTGATCAGGGAAGATCTTGTTGAGATTCTTCTTGAGATAACCAGCTGAACCAAGGCGGTCGTCTGCATAATTTGCAGCACCAGCTGCAAGTTTTCCAGTGCGAGTTGTAGGTGCGGTTTTCTTATCAGCCATTTTGTGAGTTCCGTTCCCAGAAGCTTGGTCCGATTGGGACAGTGAATGGTTGCTTTGCTACCAAATATCCATTTGCGTCAACCGTGATAGCAAGTTGTGGAAGTGGGCGAGCAGCAGGTCCGAAGATCACCTTTGCTGCGCGCGTCACATCGAATGTTGATTGGTGGCAAGGGCAGAGCAGGTGATGAGTCTGCTGTTCATACAGCGCTACAGCACAGCCCATATGAGTACAGATTTTTGAGAACGCGATGATGCCGTTGAAGGTCCAAGAAAGACGCTCTGGATCGAGGTTGAAATCTTCAGGACGAAGGCGAATCAAAAGAACCGCATCTTTACCGATGTTTTCAAGGGTGCGCTCGGTGCCAGCTGGTAGCTCTGGAAGAACTTGAGCAACAGCTCCCACTTCTAGATCCTCAGGGCGGATAGGTGTATTTGCAGGATCGAGCATGAGTCGAGTTCCGGCAGTCCAGTCTGTTGTATCCAAATACTTTCCAGGCATTGGGCCTAGATCGCGCAAAAGGACGAGTGGAGAGAGTCCTACAAGACCCAAAGCTAATCCAAGCGTGCGCTTAATAAGTGGGCGACGTGCGATTCCTGTCTCTTCGACGCGATTTTCGACAGTCTTTGTTAATGCATCACGATCTTTATCAGAGGAACGAAATTCGTGACGTTCTTGAACTTGCTCAACATCGGGCATCAGCTTCTTCGCCCATTGAATGGCGCCTAGTCCGATTGTGAGGGTGGCCAATGTGAGGCCCAATCCAATGCAGGCCTGCTGCACGTTGGTGCTACCAAGAATTGGAATGTAGAGGTAAACCTGTGGGTGCACCCAGATATAGGAGGCAATAGTTCCTACAGTTCCGACAGCAGATAACAAGAAGAGAATAGCTACTTGTTGTTCTACCCGCTTTGCAGCCTTTGGATCGGTGTCAGCTTTGCGATGCAGATGCTCTGGTAGACCAGGATCTTCGAAACGTTCGATCTGTG
>CAIWXY010000235.1 GCA_903916775.1 uncultured Actinomycetes bacterium | reverse complement strand
TGCTCCGACACCAAGAAGAACGACTTGATCGCCTTTTTTGACACCAGAACGACGCATGCCGTGAATTCCAACAGCGAGTGGTTGTGCCAGTGCAGCATCTTCATCACTGATGTCGGCTGGAATTTCTACACAGATTTCTTTTGGTGCTACGGCATATTCAGCCATTCCGCCATGAATGCTTAATCCGAGTGTGTAGTAATGCGCACAAAGATTGGTTCGTCCGATTTTGCACATAGAACATCCACCACAAGACACTCCAGCGCCGCATGCAATGCGCTTGCCGATCATCTCTTGCGCTTCTGGACCTGCATCAACAACAGTCCCAATAAATTCGTGACCAAGAACAGTGGCGCCTTGGTGGTGACTATTTGGGTGAGGGTTATTAAGCGGCACCATCATTGGACCTTTTGCAAACTCAGTTGCATCGGTTCCGCACAAACCGTTGTACTTGACGTGAATCAGAACGTCCTTGGCTCCAAGTTTCTCCGGCTTCGGGAAATCCTCGACTCGCAGATCGTGTGTTCCGTGAAGTACTGCTGCACGCATTGTTGTCATCAGTTGCCCTTATTTGTTACGTGAACCTTGATCTGACTCTTATCGCTCAGCACTGTTTGATATGCCTTGTCAGCATCTGCGATATCAAATGAAGAAGTCACGAGCTTTGAGAGATCCAAGTTGGTGCGTGAAAGGAAGCGGATGGTCTCTGGCCAGACGCCTGGAGAGCCAATGATTCCGCGTACTTGGAGCTCCTTGGACTGGATCAAGCCCATTTGAGTTGGAGCAACTCCACCAACGCTGATTCCGATGATCACCAAGCGAGCATGGAATGCAGCTACTTCTAGTGTCATGGCCATTGCATCTGGGCGTCCGCTTGCGTCAATGACAACAGTTGCGCCGACACCCTTGGTTGCTTCCATGACGGCATCTTTGGTGTTCTGCTTTGTTGGGTCGACGATTACTTCAGCTCCAAGGCTGAGCGCAATAGCAGCGCGAGAGGCAGAAGGTTCGATCACAATCACGCGTGCACCTTTAGCGGCGCTAGCGGCGATTACGCCAAGACCAATTGGACCAGCACCAAATACTGCAACGGTGTCGCTGGCATCCATGTTGTCTGCGCGAACAGTTGCGTAGTAGCCACAACTAAATGGTTCAACGAGCGCTCCTTGTGTCCAAGAGACATTCTCCGGAAGTTTGTGCAACCAATCTTCCTTGGCAATGAAATGCTCGGCCATTGCGCCGCTGATTGAAAATCCAAAGTGCTCTTGGCCGATAACGCACTCGCCAACTACGCGATCACCGGCTTTGAGTTTTGTTACCTTCTTACCAACTTCGAGAACTTCGGCTGACCATTCGTGGCCCGGAATAATTGGGTAAGAGAATGGAATGATGTAGCGACCTTCGAGCAGTTCGATATCGGAGTGACAGATTCCCACAGAACGACTGGCTAAAAGAACCTCATCGTCTGCAATCATTGGAGTCGCAATATCATTGACTGACATTACGTTTGGCGACATAAATTGAAGAGCTTTCATTGTTATACCAATACCATTCCGCCATCGATCATGATCGTCTGGCCTGTCATATAGTCGGAGTCTTTAGATGCTAAGAAAAGAGCCATTCCTTGGAGATCTTCTGGTCTAGCTGGACGGCCCTTCAAAATTCCAGCTGAGAAATCTTCCATCGCTTGCCCTGGACGCTCTGAATCCCCCATCTCCATCAGGTCTTTATCCAACGTCACCCATAGCGGAGTGTCAACCACTCCCGGTGCGAAAGAATTACAGGTGATGTTGTATTGGGCGAGCGCACGCGCCGTCGCTTGAGTGATCGCATTAACCGCAAATTTGCTTGCGCAATATGGCGTGAAGGATGGATAACCTTGACGACCAGCAATTGATGCGGTGTTAATAATTTTGCCACTCTTCTGAGCGATCATGTACTTGCCACCTTCTTGGGTACAGATAAGTACACCAAGTCCATTGACGTTCATGATGGCGTTCCAATTTTCTTCGGTAACTTCCATCAACGGCATCGGCTTATTAAAGCCAGCGTTGTTGAAGAGCACATCGAGTGAGCCTGCCCAATCAACGAATTCTTTAAATGCTTGCGCAACGTGGGCACGCTGCGAGACATCGGCTACGAGTGCAATCGCTTGACCACCATTGTCATTTATATGCGCCGCTACACGAGCTGCGGCCTGCGGATTGAGATCGCAGACACCGACCTTGGCTCCCTCGGCTCCACATATTCGAGCAATTCCTTCACCAATGCCCGAACCT
>CAIWXY010000234.1 GCA_903916775.1 uncultured Actinomycetes bacterium | reverse complement strand
CGCCAATGATGAAAAAGCGTAGTGGTCGAGTGATTTTTATCGGTTCAGTTGTAGGAATGTTGGGTTCGGCCGGCCAGGTTAACTATGCGGCGACAAAGAGCGGGCTGATCGGTATGGCTCGTGCATTCGCCCGTGAATATGGATCTCGCGGACTTACCTTCAATGTTATTGCGCCAGGTTTTGTAGAGACCGATATGACATCGACTCTTAATGAGAGCCTTCGCGAAAAATATATTTCACAGATCCCACTCGGCCGTTTCTGCTCACCAGAGGAGATTGCCTCAGTGGTTCAGTTTGTCGCTTCACCCGAAGCAAGTTACATCACTGGGGCGTTAATCCCCGTCGACGGAGGAATGGGGATGGGTCACTAATGGCACTTCTAAGCGGAAAAAATATCCTGGTCACTGGCGTACTGACAGATGGCTCAATCGCATTTCATATCGCGCGCCTTGCTCAAGAAGAAGGTGCAAACGTTATTTTGACTGGTTTCGGACGCAGCATGTCTCTGACAACTCGCATTGCAGGTCGTCTTCCCAATCCAGTGCCTGTCATTGAGCTCGATGTCACCAATGAAGAGCAACTCGATGCCCTTGCAGGCGAGATCAAAAAGCACGTCCCGCATCTAGATGGCGTAGTTCACTCAATTGGCTTTGCACCGCAAGCGGCTCTCGGCGGAAACTTCCTCAACACCACATGGGAAGATGTCGCGATTGCTGTCCATACATCAACCTTCTCGTACAAGTCACTAGCAATGGCTACCAAAGATCTCTTCCCGGAGTCAGGTGCAAGCATTGTTGGTCTCACCTTTGATGCAACTGTGGCTTGGCCTAAATACGACTGGATGGGCGTGGCAAAAGCCGGCCTTGAGTCAGCATCGCGCTACCTCGCTCGCGACCTCGGAAAGTCGAATATCCGAGTCAATTTGATCGCGGCTGGACCCCTGAAGACCATCGCGGCTAAGGCGATTCCAGGATTTGATGAGTTCGAAAACGTCTGGAACTCTCGCTCTCCACTGGTTTGGAACGCGGAAGATCCAGTCCCTGCCGCTCGCGGAGCTGTGGCGCTTCTCTCAGATTGGTTCCCAATGACCACTGGCGAGATCATCCACGTAGATGGTGGAGTCCACGCGATCGGGGGATAACCCGAATTTCGCCCCCAAGGGGGCATGCCTGTAGTATCTGACCCATCAAGTGGAGTTTGTCGCTCCCACCTCACTGGCTTCGGCTGGTTGGTCAAGAAATTGCCCGCTTTTTGCTGGGCTTCTTTTTGCGCGACCTCTCCATTTGTTATCTAACTGCTCATCATTTTGGTGGCAGCTAGTTGCAGTTAATGACACGAGAGGAAGAGTTATCAGCGCTGAACAAAGAATCAACGATCGAATCCGAGCTTCGGAGATTCGTCTGATTGGTTTTACTGGAGAGCAAGTCGGAATCGTAGACCTCGCAACTGCTTTGAATATGGCAGATGAAGTTGGTTTAGATCTCGTAGAAATCTCACCAGATGCCAAGCCACCCGTGTGCAAGATCATGGATTTCGGAAAGTACAAGTACGAGATCGCACAGAAAGCGCGCGAAGCACGACAGAATCAAACCCACATTGTGGTGAAAGAAATTCGTTTTGGATTGAAGATCGAGCCTCATGACTATGAGACAAAAAAGGCGCACATCGCCCGATTCCTCAAAGCGGGGGACAAGGTGAAGGTAACTGTTCAATTCAAAGGTCGCGAGCAGACAAGACCAGAGATGGGCTATCGCTTGCTCATGAAGTTGGCAGAAGAAGTAGCAGATGTTGCTTTCGTGGAGTTCGCTCCAAAGAAAGAAGGCAAGAGCATGACTATGGTTCTCGGTCCAGTCTTGAAAAAGACTCAGGCTAAGAAGTCAGAACCTAAGGCAGCTGCAAAATCTGTTTCCGAGCCAAAGGCAACTGCAGTTGTTACGTCACCGGAAGTTGCAGTATCAGAATAATTTTTTAATGCACCACCAACGTTGTACTACGAGCTAAAAGGGAGGCATGAAATGCCGAAGATGAAGACCCATAGTGGAGCTAAGAAGACATTCCGTCTTACTGGCACCGGCAAGATCATGCATGAGCGCGCAGGAAAGCGCCACCTTCTTGAGCACAAGTCATCACGCGTCACACGTCGTTTGAGCAACGATGCGACTGGCAAGAAGACCGTAACCGTCACAGCCAAGCGCATGCTCGGTTTGAAGTAAGGGGTAATAGAACATGGCAAGAGTAAAACGCGGCGTCCACGCTGCAAAGAAGCGTCGTACAACTCTCGAGCGTGCTGCGGGTTATCGCGGACAACGTTCACGTCTTTTCATCAAGGCGAAAGAGCAAGTCACTCACTCAATGGTCTATGCCTTTGATCACCGTAAGGATAAGAAGGGCGATTTCCGCCAACTATGGATTCAGCGCATCAATGCTGGTGCTCGCGAACATGGTCTTACCTACAACCGCTTCATCCAGGGCATCAAGGCTGCTGGAATCGAATTAGATCGTCGTCTACTTTCAGAGCTTGCAACAAATGATCCTGCTGCGTTTGCACAACTAGTAGAGGTTGCACGCCAGAATATCCCTGCATGACCCACGCACCAATTACGAGCCTTCAGTCTCCGCATGTCGAGAGAGTGAAGGCTCTTTTGGGTTCACGAGGTAAAAAACTCCGCAACCTAGAACATATCTTTGTCGCTGATGGCATGCAGAGTCTGCGTTCTGCGCTCGATCCAAAAGTAAGTTTTGCTCCGCGCATCGTACGCATGTACCTCACCGATGCTGGCCTTGAGCGCCTCTTGACTGAATTTTCACAACCCCAACTCGACCAACACGAGTGCATCATGGTGAGCGAACAAGTGATGTCCGCGATGGCCGAGACAGAGTCACCGCAAGGAATACTTGCAATCTGTAAATACCTTCCGACGGATCTCGCAAAATTTACTGCTGGTTCAATCAAGAAAGTTGCCTACTTTTGGCAGATTCAGGATCCAGGAAATGCTGGCACAGCAATACGTACAGCGGATGCGTGCGGCTTCGATCTCGTTGCCTTTAGCGAAAATAGCGTTGATGTTTACAGTCCCAAAGTTATTCGATCAACCGCAGGCTCTATGTGGAATATTCCAGTTGCAACGGATGTGAGTCTGGAAGATCTCAGCGCATTTGCTGCGGAGCACCAATTGAAGATTTCTGCCTTTGATGGAAAAGCTTCAGCAGAGCTCAACTCTATTGATGGAGCAGCGCCGCTGGTCATGGTCTTTGGAAATGAAGCACGCGGGCTACCGGAATTGCCTTCTGAATTCTCACTCATCAAAATCCCGATGAAGGGTTATGCCGAGAGCTTTAATGTGGCTTCTGCGGCCGCAATCGCTATGTATTTCGTCTCTCAGAGCGACAATTCTTAGTAGGCTTAAGCATTATGACCTCTCCTCATCTTTCAGCAGATGGCGTTGAAGCAGCCAAGCTCGCAGCGTTAGAAGCCATCTCTACGGCACCTGACCTCGAAGCTCTCAAAGAGGTAAAGATCAACCATGTAGGCGATAAATCTCCTGTGGCTAAATTCAGCCAGGAGTTGGGCTCACTCGATGCCAGCGCTCGTGCGGAATTTGGAAAAATCGTTGGCCAGGCTAAATCTGCTATCGCCACAGCTTTTGAGGCGAGATCAAAAGTGCTTGAGGCGCAGCGCGATGAGAGAGTCCTGATTGAAGAGCGAGTAGACGTTTCTATTCCAGCCAGACGCACCCCTGCGGGTGGTCTGCATCCACTCACTATTTTGACCAATGAAATCTGCGATCTTTTTTTGGGAATGGGGTATCGCGTAGCCGAAGGTCCCGAACTCGAAGCAGAGTGGCTTAATTTTGATGCTCTCAACATTCCTGCAGATCATCCAGCACGAACTATGCAAGATACGTTCTTCATCGAACCGCTTGATTCGCACTTGGTGCTTCGAACTCACACCTCGCCGGTTCAAGTTCGCACTATGCTCCAAGAGGAGCCACCGATTTACGTTATCTGCCCTGGCCGCACGTATCGCGCCGATGAGTTAGATGCGACTCACACACCTGTCTTTTCTCAGGTTGAGGGCCTAGTGATCGACAAAGGCATCACAATGGCAGACCTCAAGGGAACACTTGATCACTTTGCGCGCTCCATTTTTGGTCCCGATGTAAAGACCCGCCTTCGCTCCTCCTTCTTCCCATTCACCGAACCAAGCGCTGAGGTTGATTTCTTCTTCAACGGACGCTGGATTGAGTGGGGCGGCTGCGGAATGGTTAATCCAAAGGTATTGCGCGCAGCTGGAATTGATCCAGATGTTTACAGTGGCTTTGCTTTTGGAATGGGTCTTGAACGAACCCTGATGGTCCGTCATGGCATCACAGATATGCACGACATTGTTGAAGGCGATATTCGATTCGCCCAAGGTTTTGGAACGGGTGGACGATGAAGGTTCCTTTGTCATGGTTGCGTGAATTCGCCGCGATTCCAGCAGATATAACAATTGAGGCGCTGGAAGAAGCGTTTGTTGCCGTCGGGTTTGAAGTCGAGGGAGTCGAACTTCAAGGCTATGACCTGACAGGTCCACTTGTTGTTGGAAAAGTTCTCTCCGCTGTACTCGTCGAGGGTCAGAAGAAGCCAATCCGCTATGTCGGTGTAGATTGCGGCGAAGCTGAAGTTCGTTACGTGATCTGTGGAGCTAGCAATTTTGAGGCAGGGGATAGAGTTGTTGTCTCACTCCCAGGAGCAGTGCTTCCGGGAGGATTCGAAATCGCCGCTCGCCAAACCTACGGACATACATCTAACGGCATGATCTGCTCTGCTAAAGAACTTGGTATTAGTGAAGACCATGCAGGAATTATCGTTCTTAATGAAGGCAATCCAGGTGATGATGCCCTAAAACTCCTTGAAGTAAAAGATGCAATCTTTGATGTTGCCGTAAATCCTGACCGAGGTTATGCGTTATCAATCCGTGGCTTAGCGCGAGAGATCGCTGCCTCTCTTGATGTGGCGTACACCGATCCGGCCTCACTAGTTAATACATCTGCATTTGAGATAAACGACAAGGGAACTCAGGTCACAATCGAAGATCCGACTGCGGCGAGTGTTATTTATATTCGCTCTATTGCCGACTTCGATCCAGCTGCGACAACTCCACTGTGGATGTCACGACGTATAGAAAAATGCGGAATGCGTTCCATTTCTCTGGCGGTTGATATCACCAACTATGTCATGCTCGAACTTGGCCAACCGCTTCACGCATTCGATGCTTCCAAGATCGATGGCGCTCTGCATATCCGTCGCGCTAATCAAGAATCTACTTTTGTCACTCTCGATGGCCAGGAGCGCAAGCTCTCTCCAGATAATCTGGTTGTCGCCGACGATGAACATGCTCTGGCGCTGGCCGGAACTATGGGTGGCCTAGATTCAGAAGTAACTGATCAGACAACTGAGATCGCGATCGAAGCTGCGCGCTTTGATCCAATCACTATTGCCAAGAATTCGCGATACCACCGTCTTACATCAGAGGCATCTCGTCGACTCGAGCGAGCTACTGATCCCGCTCTCGCCTCGATCTCTTCAGCGCGCGCTGTTGAATTAATGGTTGCTCTTGGTGGTGCCAAGTACGTTGGTACTGCAACGGCTGGCTCACTCACGGAGCCGACTGTCATCGAATTTGATCCACAATTTCCAGCCAAGCTTTTAGGTATTCCGCTCGGTGATGTCATTGTGCAGAGCAAGCTCGAAATTGTCGGTTGTACTATCGATAGTTCTACGCCACTCTGGAAGGTCTCTGCGCCCACATGGCGCAGCGATCTACTGACGCCGACAGATTTAGTCGAAGAGGTAGCACGTCTTGTTGGTCTCAATGAAATTGAAGGCACCTTGCCAATCGGTAAGGCAAGCACAACTCTAAGTCCGCTTCAATACCGTAAGCGCCACGTGGCACACGCTCTGGCTACTCGCGGCTTTAGCGAGGTCTATAACTATCCATTCGTCAGCCCCGAAATGGTCTCGATTCTGGGATTCGTCGGAGCTCGCGCTGCTAGCTTCACCATTGCTAACCCAATGTCAGAACAAGCACCGTTACTTCGCACTCACTTGTTACCGGGCTTGCTCGATACCGCCAAAAGGAATTTATCTCGCGGTGCCAAAGACGTTGCAATCTTTGAAATCGGAACTGTCTTCAGGGATGTTGTGAAATTAGCTCATGTTCCACAGATCGGGACCGATTCGCGTCCGAGCGAGGATGAGATCTCTGCTATTTACGCAAGCGTTCCAGCCCAACCTCTCTTTGTGGGAGCCGTAGTTGCTGGGTCTCTTGACCGCGATGGTTGGTGGGGAAGTGGTCGAAGTTATGAATGGTCTGATGCCGTTAATGACGCCCTAAGCATCATTGAAGAATCTGGCAATCATGCGTCGATTATTCAATCTGATCTCGCTCCATGGCACCCAGGTCGCTGTGCCGAGCTTCAAGTGAATGGAAAAGCCGTTGCTCATGCTGGAGAACTGCACCCTCGCGTGCTCGAAGCACTAGGTCTACCGCCGCGCACGTGTGCATTTGCTGTGATTCTCTCTGAGCTAGATTTCCCAGGACAGAAAGCTGCTCCGAAGATCAATACGATGCCGGCTGCAACTCAAGATGTCTCATTGATCGTAGATGCAGGTACTCCAGCGGCCGAAGTGGAGCGTGCTCTGATCTCTGGCGCAGGTGATCTCCTTGAAACCATTACTCTCTTTGATCGTTATGAAAATTTGGGTGAGGGGAAAGTTTCACTTGCCTTTACTTTGGTTTTCAGAGCCCCGGATAGGACTCTCACCGCTGAAGAAGTAAGCGGTTACCGCCAAAGCGCTGTAGCAATGGCAACCAGCTCATGCGGAGCCGTAGCCAGAGCATAAGCCTCAAGGCGCCATAAGAATCACTCAAGCATAGTTATGCATAAAGCATGCATAACTATGCACAGTCTCTGCTATCCTTGACCCATGAAAATAGGCGTTATAGGAGCTAGTGGTTATTCGGGCGGAGAGTTATTGCGCCTGCTGATCACGCATCCCCACTTCGAACTTGAATATATTGCAGCAGGATCAAGTGCTGGCCAGAGCATCACTTCGGTGCACCCGGGCTTACGTGCGTTTGCTGGACGAGTATTTGAGGAGACAAGCGTCGCCAGAATGAATCAGTGCGACCTTGTGTTCATCGCTTTGCCTCATGGCGAATCCGCAAAGTTGGTCGCACAGATTGATGCTTCGGTGAAAGTAGTAGACCTAGGTGCCGATTTCAGATTGAGCTCCGAGAGCTCATGGGAGAAATATTATGGCGGAGCACATGCCGGCACGTGGAGTTATGGACTTTGCGAACTACCTGGCGCAACCGCCGTGATCGCATCGAGTTCTCGAGTCGCAAACCCTGGTTGTTACGCAACATCCATCATCACAGCTGCTGCACCAGCAATCTCGGCTGGGATCATAGATAGCTCTGACATTGTCGTTGTTGCGTCTTCTGGCACGACAGGTGCAGGTCGCAAGCCATCGGCTCGCTTGCTCGGTAGTGAAGTGATGGGATCTCTCTCTTCGTACAAATTTGGTGGAGTGCATCAGCACACTCCGGAGATAGAAGAGACTCTGCAAAAACTCACAAAGGGCGATGTAAAGGTCTCCTTCACGCCGATCCTTGCACCGATGCCACGTGGAATTTTGGCCACAACAACCGCAAAGCTTGCTGGGGCTTTCGATATTAAAACTGTTCGTGTGCTCTATGAAAATTTTTATGCACAATGCGATTTCGTCACTTTACTACCTGAAGGCGAGCTGCCTGCCACATCTTCTGTTGTCGGAAGTAACTCGGTGGTGATTCAGGTTGCTATCGATTCCCATACGAAACGACTTGTTATTTCAAGTGCGATCGATAATCTCGGCAAAGGCGCTTCAAGTCAGGCCATTCAAAATGCCAACATTATGTGCGGTTTTAGCCCATCTCTGGGGCTGACAAACATAGGTCTAGGCGCATGATTGTCGTTAAGTATGGTGGCCATGTTCTGGAATCTGCTGCAGACAACGATGCAATCGTGGCCTCGCTCTCGCAATTTCATAAACGTGGTGGTGAGCTAGTAGTAGTACATGGCGGCGGGCCAGCAGTAGATCAAGAATTGGCGATACACAATATTCCAACCGAGATGGCATCTGGATATCGCGTGACTACTCCTGAGGTGATGCAGATCGTCCAGCAAACCCTTTCAGGATCAGTGTTGCGCAATCTAACAAATCAATTTATTGGCCACGGAATCAATGCAGTTGGTCTGAGTACCGGCGATGGAGGCACGCTACGTGCTCGCAAGTACACACCTCAGGTTAATGGCTTAAGCATTGATGCAGGACTCGTTGGTGAAGCTGAAAGCGTGGATGGAACTTTCCTATCGCTGCTTTTGTCGAATAGGTACCTGCCGATCATCTCACCGGTGAGTGTCAGTAAAGATGGCGCTGCAATGAATATCAATGGGGATATCGCAACTGGATCTATTGCGGGTGCTCTCAATGCCGATGAAGTTATTTTCATTACGGATGTTGCTGGCATTTATCGTAATTGGCCAGATCTAGATTCTCTTATCGCAGAAATCTCTCTAGCCGAACTTAAGGATCTTGCGCCATCTTTTGCTGATGGCATGGCGCCTAAGGTGAAGGCAGTCATTACAGCACTCATATCCGGAGCCAATCGCGCTCGAGTCATTGATGGGCGATCAATATCGAATGTGGAATCTGCGCTACGTGGCATCGGTGGAACGGTGGTATATAAGTGAGCAGAAACATTGCAGCATCCGAACAATGGAAAGACGCTCTACAAGATAACTACGGAACTCCCGGAATTTTGCTAACAAAGGGCAAGGGAGCTTTTGTTTGGGATGTCGATGGTAAGAAATATCTAGATTTCCTTGGTGGTATTGCTACTAACATCTTGGGTCACGCACACCCCGCAATCGCTAGCGCTGTCAGCGAACAAATAACTCGCCTAGGGCACGTCAGCAATCTCTATATGCACCCGCAAGCGATCGAATTGGCCCAAAAACTGCAAGACCTTGTCGGTGAACCGAGTGCACGAACTTTCTTCTGCAATTCGGGTGCCGAGGCGAACGAGGCCGCTATCAAACTCTCACGCCTAACAGGTCGCAAGAGAATTGTCTCAACCGAGGGATCTTTCCACGGTCGAACAGTCGGCTCACTCTCGATCACTGGACAAGCTAGCAAGAGAGCTGCCTTTTATCCATTGCTCTCGAAAGTGAAATTTGCACCGTATGGTGACCTTAAGTCACTGCGCAAACTAGTCAACAGAAAAACTGCAATGGTTATTGTGGAAGCTATTCAGGGCGAAAACGGTGTCGTAGTTCCACCTGATGGATATCTTGCCGGAGTCCGGGAGATATGCGATGCAACCGGTGCGCTATTTGTGATTGATGCAGTTCAGACCGGAATGGGCCGCACGGGAGAGTGGTTTGGGTATGAACACGAGGGAGTAAAGCCTGATGTGATCACTCTTGCCAAAGGACTAGGCGGGGGACTTCCGCTTGGCGCAATGATTTCACTCGGTTCAAAGGTGCCTACCTTCAAGCCAGGCGAGCACGGCTCCACATTTGGAGGTAATCCAATTGCTTGCGCAGCTGCGAATGCGGCGATTGATTTCATCGTCGAGAACGATGTGCTCGAACATGTCCAGTGGGCTGGCAAGTACTTGAAGGATTCCCTCGAGACAATTCCAGGAGTTGAATCGATTCGAGGTAGTGGCTTGTTGCTTGGCGTAGTCCTCAAATCTTCGCAGGCCGTTGAACTCTCGAAAATTTGCATGCACAAGGGGTTACTCGTGAATGCACCAAATAAGAACGTTATTCGTCTGGCACCGCCTTTGAACGTCACCAAGAAGCAACTCAAAACTTTTATCGAAGTTTTTGCAGAATGCATCAAGGAGCTGCCACATGCCTAAGAAAGCTATCAGCATGAAGGACAACACATCTGTGCTCAGCGCTTCAAAGCGCAAAGCCATCATCGCCGAACTCATCCAAGCGGGGCTAATTTCCTCACAAGGTGATGTGGTAACCGAGCTTAAAAAGCGCGGAGTTGTACTCACGCAAGCAACTGCCAGCAGGGATTTGCAGGAGCTTGGCGCGCTCAAAGGTAAGAGTGGCTCAGGAGCAATTCGATATGCGCTACCTAACTCAAATCAGAGTGCGATGAGTTCGGAGCTAATTATTTCGGTTGCATCTAGCGGTAATACGGTAGTTATTAAAACCCCAACAGCCGCAGCACAGCTGTTGGCATCGGCAATTGATAACGCCGTAGCAAACAAGGAACTCGCTGGTGCGATCGGAACAATCGCCGGTGATGACACAGTTTTGGTCATTGCAGCAACGGCCAATGGCGGCGCAACGCTCGCAAAGAAAATTCAGACCAACTTTGGGAAAGGTATTTAAATGGCACTCTGGGGTGGAAGATTTGCAACTGGTCCTGATGAATCGGTAGCTAAGCTCTCGCGTAGCGTTCACTTTGATTGGCGATTGGCTCCCTATGACGTTCGCGTGAATATCGCACACGTCGCCGGTCTCAAGCGTGCTGGTATTTTGAGCGAGTCAGATGCGACATCAATCACGCACGCGCTCAAAGAACTCGGCGAAGAGATTTCAACTGGTGCATTCACATACAACGATACGGATGAGGATGTTCACAGCGCTATCGAACGTGGCTTAAGTGCAAAGTTAGGACCTTTGGGTGGAGCCTTCCGCGCTGGGCGATCCCGTAATGATCTCGTCGTAGCCGACTTCAAGCTTTATCTCATCGACCACCTCCTGCAGATTTCACAAGAGGTCGCAGAGTTGATCGTGGTGATTAATGCAGTAGCTAAGAATGAAATCGAAACTTTGGCTCCGGGCTTCACACACTTGCAACATGCCCAACCAATACTTTTCGGACATGAATTAGCGAAGCACTCTCATGCGCTATTGCGAGATTTGGATCGATTGAAAGATTGGCAGACTCGTAATTCAATTTCTCCGATTGGAGCCGGAGCGCTTGCGGGTTCCGCTCTCGTTCCCAATCCTGAAATTACTGCAGCGGAGTTGGCCTTCGGGGGAGTAGCTCGAAACAGCATTGATGTAGTGAGTGACCGCGATTTCGTTGCCGAGGCACTCTTTGATCTTGCGATGATTGGCGTTCACCTATCTCGCATCGGCGAAGAATTCACGATCTGGAACACTCAGGAATTTTCTTGGGTGACCCTGGACGATGCGTTCTCAACGGGGTCATCGATCATGCCTCAGAAAAAGAATCCAGATATTGCCGAACTTGCTCGCGGAAAAGCCGGGCGATTTATCGGCAATCTCACGGCGATGATGACCACCTTAAAGGGGCTTGCCTTTGCTTACAACCGAGATCTGCAGGAAGACAAAGAGCCGATTTTCGATTCGATCGAACAACTGCTGGTCTTGCTGCCAGCGGTTCGAGGAATGATTGCCACGGCCACATTCAACCGTGAACGCATTAGCTCCCAGGTTTCGACTGGCCATGCGTTAGCAACCGAAATTGCAGATTTTCTTGTGTTGGGCGGAACGCCATTTGCTGTGGCGCACGAGATTTCAGGTAAGGCTGTTGCATTGGCTCAGACACTTGGGG
>CAIWXY010000233.1 GCA_903916775.1 uncultured Actinomycetes bacterium | reverse complement strand
TGATTTTTTCTAGCCAATTTATCGATCGCAAGCATCACTGTTTGTGCCTCTGCGGCCGGCAAGAGTGCAACTATCTGCGCCATTCCGTGTGGTTGCGGATACATGCAGACCATTCGTCCCTCATGTGCCGATCGTGCAACCTCCTCAAATTGCAGAGGTGCAATCTTTGCGATGAGTGAGCGCATCTTGTTGGCAACCTGGGCTGGGGTATGAAACTCTGAGTGCGCAATCGCGTTCAGCTCGAGAGAGCGCAGCTCGTGATCTCCAAGACCATGACGAATGATCTCCGCGCTTTCGCGTGCGATGACGGTCGCTTGTGCGGCAGAGATTTCACCGCTTGCCAACGCAGCGCATGTCTCGGGTAAATGCTGAGTCAATGTACGCGCAACATCAATGCGCACCTGTGCAGTATTTCCCGAAAGCCGCAGCGCCGTTGCAACCTCTTCCCGTTGGGCTTCATCCACTTTGGAATAGCTGTCGGTGGACTCAGTAGCTTCATCTCCAGCAACCGCAACAATTGCACGTTGCATGATCGCCTGAAGCCAGCCACTCTGTTTTTCGAGAGCGCTCAAATAATCAACCCTGGCCGAACTTGGTAAATTGTTCGGATCTATCTCCACTAATTCACGAAGAACCTCAATGCCAGCGCATGCGACAAGTAGTTCTGCCACTCGCTCACCAGTTGAAATGTTCATATCTGGATTATGTTGTGATCGACTGACAATTGCAGGCATGTATTAGCGAGAGCGAATAATCCTGTGCATAAGTCGGGGAGCGGAGTTCCACAACTCGCCAAGTCCCTAACAAGAACTAATTACTTAGCAGGCTTGCCGCGCTCCAATTGCACCGGCCACTTCACTTCCGCACCTAACTCGCTAGCAGCCAGTAGCGGCCAACGTGGATTGCGCAGGAATTCTCGAGCCATCATCACCACATCAGCCTTACCGCTCTGAATGATCTCATTCGCCTGATGAGCATCCGTAATCATTCCGACCGTCGAAGTCACAATTGTTGATCCATGCTTAACCGCATCAGCAAACTGCACCTGATAACCAGGCCCAACTGAGATAGCGGCATTATGAACATTGCCGCCGCTGGAAACATCTAACAGATCGACTCCAAGTTGCTCTAGCTCGCCCGCCAAAACTACGGATTCTTCAACAGTCCAGCCACCGGGAGTCCAATCAGATGCCGAGATTCGAACAAATAGCGGCATGCTCTCTGGAATAGCCGCACGAACAGCAGCTGTTACTTCTTTGAGGAATCGAACGCGGTTCTCATAACTTCCACCATATTCATCGGTGCGAGTATTAGAGAGCGGTGAATAAAACTCATGGAGCAAATAACCGTGAGCCGCATGAATCTCAACCGCATCAAACCCAGCCTTAACTGCATTGCGCGCCGCATCAGCCCACGCTTGAACAAGTTGATGTATCTCATCAACGCTCAGCGCGCGTGGCTCTGGGTAGCCCTCAAATGCAATCGCACTCGGAGCAACCGCCTGCCAACCTCCCTCTGCTTCTGTAGCCATACGATGATCCGACCAAGGTAGAGCCGCTGCGCCCTTGCGACCCGCATGAGCCAACTGAATTGCCATCTTGGTTCCTTGCGAATGCGCGAAATCTACTATCGTCTTCCACGCCGCGACTTGCTCATCGGTGTAAAGCCCAGGGCACCCAATGGAAATTCGACCTTCTGGAACAACTCCAGTTGCCTCAGCGATGATGAGACCAGTGCCTCCAGTCGCAAATGCTCCAAGATGAGCCATATGCCATGCTCCCACAACGCCATTAACCGCAGAATATTGGCACATCGGACTTACCCAAATGCGGTTTGAAAATTCAACTCCACGAAGAGTTATTGGATCGAAGAGCTGTGGCATGACATTGGCCTCTCGTTAGAATGCTTCGTCTATTTATAAAGTTTAATTATTTAGCTTATTTATTTAATGTAGTTATATCTCTCAATTATCGAGCGTAGTTAGTGGGTCCGATGAATTCTCTTAGTTGCTTTGAATCCCATCGGGCGTGTTGTGAATGCCCTGCAATTTTGAACCTTCGCCACTTCGTTGCAGCGGCTTCTTCACGGCAACATGTTCTGCTGGAACTGTGCCAAGCAAACCTTTTTGGAAATCATCGAATGCCTGAAGAACTTCTGCCTTTGTGTTCATAACAAATGGCCCCATCCAGGCAACGCTTTCGCGAATTGGCTCGCCACCGAGAATCAACACATCCATAGAAGGGGAGCGAGACTCTTGGTTCTGATCTGCGCGGATAACCAGAACGTCACCATCCGCCATCACCGCAAGCTGACCCATCTGAACTGGTTGACGTTCTTCGCCAACTGTTCCGTGACCATTAAGCGTGTACGCCAGAGCGTTGTAATCCTTGCGCCACGGAAGTCGCAACTCTGCGCCAGGCGCTAGCGTCGCGTGAACTATAGTGATGGGAGTCTGAGTAGAACCCGGACCTTTGTGACCACCAACCTCGCCAGCAATAACTCGTATAAGCGTGCCGCCATCATGAGAAGCAAGCAGCCCCACGTCTCCCGCGCGAATATCTTGGTAAGCAGGTGTTGACCATTTCTTCGCGGCAGGAAGGTTCACCCACAATTGAAAGCCATGAAATAAGCCACCGCTGACAACCAAATGCTCAGGTGGAGTTTCGATATGCAAAATTCCAGCACCCGCAGTCATCCATTGGGTATCGCCATTGGTGATCGTTCCGCCACCACCATGATTGTCTTTATGATCGAAAATTCCATCAATGATGTATGTAACAGTTTCAAAGCCGCGATGCGGATGCCATGGCGTCCCCTTTGGCTCACCCGGCGCATATTCAACTTCACCCATTTGGTCTAAGTGAATAAACGGATCTAAATCATTGAGATCTACACCAGCAAACGCGCGGCGGACAGGGAAACCTTCGCCCTCAAATCCCTGGGGAGCGGTTGTCACACTTTTGACTCGACGTGCACGAGCTCCCGGTTCACTGACAATTCGTGGCAGGACCGTTATATCGCTCACTGTTACAGCTGGCATTGTGCGTACTCTCGATTCTTATCCGCATCGGCTTAATTGAATCTTCAACTAACCTAAGTATAGAACCCGGAATCGAGCCACCGCATTCCCAAAACAAGAGCCTTAGAGATTTTTAAGCGCACTCACCACTTTAGTGAGGGAATCCTTTGCATCACCGAAGAGCAGAGTGGTCTTGGGGTCATACAAGAGCTCATTTTCGATGCCTGCAAATCCTGGTCGCATTGAGCGCTTGAGGAAGATGACGTTGCCAGCTTGGGAGACATCCAAGATTGGCATTCCAAAAATTGGACATCCTGGAGTCGTGCGCGCCGCCGGGTTAACGACGTCGTTTGCACCGACCACCAAAACCACATCTGTCTGCGGGAAGGTTGGATTAATTTCATCCATTTCAACAAGTTGCTCGTATGGAACATTGGCTTCTGCCAACAAGACGTTCATATGACCTGGCATGCGACCAGCAACTGGGTGAATGCCATATGCGACATCGATACCTTTGGAGGTCAGCAAATCAGCCATTTCGCGAACAGTGTGCTGCGCCTGAGCAACTGCTAAGCCAAAGCCCGGAACAATCACGACGCGTTGTGCGTAATTAAGCAGGATCGCGACATCGTCAGGTGAGCCAGATTTCACTGGGCGAGCTTCACCAGCCGCAGCAGCTGCCTGAGGTTTGGCTGTAAATGCGCCAAAGAGGGTGCTGAAGAGTGATCGGCCCATCGCAGTTGCCATAAGGCGAGTCAAAATTGTTCCCGAGGCACCCACAAGTGTTCCGGCGACGATAAGCAAGGTTGCCTGTAAGACATATCCGCTAGCCGCCACGGTGAGACCCGTAAATGCATTGAGGAGTGAGATGACGATAGGTACATCCGCGCCACCAACGGGCAGTACAAACAGAACTCCGAAAAGCAGTGAAAGTAAGCCCATGACAAGTAGCGAGGTATTTCCCATGGAATGAATAACCCACGCTGCGCTCGCCAAAACTCCGATGAGAGTTCCCGCAATAAGGAATCGACCTCCTGCGAAAACGACAGGCCGAGTGGTCATGATTTCTTGCAACTTCAAGAAGGTCACTACTGAGCCAGCGAATGAAACACAGCCAACGATAACTGTGAAGACTGTAGCGACCACATCAGGCGTACTCGCTGCCGATCCAAGTTTGAGGTATTCCACTATAGAAACTAGCGCAGCGGCGCCACCACCTACACCGTTAAAGAGCGCAACAAGTTGTGGCATCTGTGTCATCTGAATCTTGCGTGCCGCAGGAACTCCGACGACTACACCAAAGAGGATCGCGAGCAGAATTAAGAGTGTGTGGTGATGGCCTGAAGCCGTCGCCGTGCCACTCTGGCTAATTTCTTGAGGTGCAAAGAAAACGAGGACTGTTGCAGCGGTAGCACCAGCGGCGCCAATGAGATTTCCTCGACGTGCAGATTTCGGTGAGGCCAAACCTTTGAGAGCCAAGATAAAGCTGACTGCAATACACAAACCTAGAAGATCGTAAAGATTGCGATTCATTACTTCTCACCACCAGTCTGTGAAGCCTTGCGCGGTTTGCCCTTAAACATCTCGAGCATCCGGTCTGTAACAACAAAGCCACCGACCATATTGATCGTGGCAAGAACTACCGCAACGATTGCGAGTGAGAGTTGCACGTTATTAACCGCGCGATCGGCAACAGTAATTGCACCGATCAAGATGATTCCGTGAATAGCGTTGGCACCAGACATAAGAGGCGTGTGAAGTGTTGTTGAAACTTTCGAAACAACTTCAAACCCAATAAAGACAGAAAGTACAAAGATGGAGAGCAGTGCTAGACCATTACTCATGTCAGATACCCCTTATTTCTTCACTAGTTCGGGGGAGCGGCGCGCTCCGTTATGGGTCACTGCTGCGGCATCGATGATCTCGTCAGAGAAATCTGGAGTAACGACTCCATCCTTTGTCATCAAAAGTAAGAGGTTGACGACGTTTCGCGAAAATAGCATCGAGGCGTGATACGCGAGCTGGCTTGGAACATCTTTTCCACCCCACATGCGAACGCCGTTGGCAGTAGTGACGATTTCTCCAGGCAGCGTGCCCTCAACGTTGCCACCCGTTTCAGAGGCGAGATCTACAACGATTGATCCTGATGCCATCGTTGAAATCATCTCAGCGGTGACAAGTCGCGGCGCGGGACGTCCCGGTACTGCAGCTGTTGTTATCAGAACATTTGCTGCGCTGATGTACGGAGTCAAAAGTTCGCGCTGTCTTGCTGCACGATCTTCTGTCATCTCGCGTGCATAGCCACCCGTGCCTTCTAGCGCCTCAAGCTCAAGTGTGATGAATTTTGATCCCATCGACTTCACTTCATCAGCAGAGGCCGGGCGAACGTCATAGGCACTTACTACTGCGCCTAATCGCTTTGCGGTTGCAATCGCT
>CAIWXY010000232.1 GCA_903916775.1 uncultured Actinomycetes bacterium | reverse complement strand
CAAGGATAAAACTAAGCTATTGCACGGACTGTGTTGCATAAGCACATAATTTCATCAGGTATCCTTGTCCAATGGCTACAACTAATGATCTTAAAAATGGCATGACTTTGGACATCGAAGGCAAGCTTTGGACTGTTGTCGAATTTCAGCACGTAAAGCCAGGCAAAGGTCCAGCTTTCGTTCGCACCAAACTCAAGCTCGTTCCAGGTGGCAAGGTTGTTGAGCGTACGTTTAACGCCGGCGTTAAGGTTGATGTCGCAATTCTTGAAAAGCGCGACATGACATTCCTTTATCGTGATGGCGAAGACTTCATTTTCATGGATGACGAGAACTTTGATCAGATGAGCATCTCAGGTGATGTTGTCGGGGATGCTGCCAACTTTATGCTCGAAAATGTGAAGGCTGTAGTCGCCGTTCACGAAGGAAATCCACTTTACATCGAACTACCTGCTTCAGTAGAACTCACCGTGACTTATACCGAGCCTGGCTTGCAGGGCGATCGCTCTTCTGGCGGAACAAAACCTGCGACCCTTGAGACCGGAATTGATATTCAAGTTCCTCTTTTCATCAAGCAAGATGAGAAGATCTTGGTAGATACTCGCACCGGCGACTATCTCGGCCGCGCTAACTAAGTTCGCCTTTTCATATGAGCGCACGACGCAAAGCTCGTAAGCGCGCACTCGATATTCTTTTCGAAGCTGACCTTCGAGGAGTCGATGCGTTATCTATTTTAGCGGCTCGACCAGCTGATGAACTCTCGGCTGGCGACTACGTCTCCACTCTGGTGCAGGGATCGATCTCGCACCAAGAGAAGATTGACGAGTTGATCCATACCTACGCCGAGGGCTGGGATATGGATCGCATGCCGGCGATTGATCGCAACCTGCTTCGGATCGCCCTTTATGAGATCCTCTGGGAACTAGAACTCAACGATCAGATTGCTGTCAGCGAGGCGGTTGAACTGGCTCAGGATCTCTCCACAAAGGACTCGGCAAGCTATATCAACGGAATTTTGGGGCGGGTTATAACCTTGAAATCTCTTATTTCGCTGGAGTAGTTGCCCAAAGAAGACTGATAAAGTTCTGCCATAACCCTTTAACGATCCGTCCCGAGAGGCGGCGAAGGAGCGTAAATGAGTATTGTGCTGGAAAAGAGCGATATTGATCGTTCGCTCAAACGTATTGCTCATGAAATTATTGAGCGCAATCATGGTTTAGAAGACGTCATCCTTCTCGGTATACCCACACGAGGAGTCACGCTAGCTCAAAGAATAACCTCCTTTCTAGAGGAGATTGAAGCGCCTATTCCTTGTGGTTCACTCGATATCACTCTCTTCCGTGATGACCTACGCACGCGACCGCCTCGGGCGATTGTCGAAACCCAACTCCCATTGAGCGGAATTGAGGGTAAGCGCGTGGTTCTTGTTGACGATGTTCTATTTTCCGGCAGAACAATTCGCGCAGCACTTGATGCTCTCACAGAGCTAGGTCGCCCCCAAAGCGTTCAATTAGCAGTGTTAGTCGACCGCGGACATCGTGAACTTCCGATTCGGGCAGATTTCGTCGGTAAAAATATTCCCACAAACGCCAAAGAGATGGTTAAAGTCCAACTTGAAGAGATTGATGGCATAGATCAAGTGGAAGTGGGGGCGCGCTAATGCAGAATTTACTTTCAATCGACGAGATCACAGCTAGCCAGGCTCTCAACATTTTAGATACAGCTAAAGAGCTTTCGCGTCTTACCGAAGGATCTGTTAAAAAACTCCCGACACTTCGCGGTCGCACAATTGTAAATCTCTTCTTTGAAGACTCAACCCGAACCAGGCTTTCTTTTGAGGCAGCTGCAAAGCGCCTATCCGCTGGTGTTATAAATTTCTCTGCAAAAGGCTCGAGCGTAAGCAAAGGTGAGAGCCTTAAAGATACGGCACAAACGCTAGAAGCAATGGGCGCTGACCTTATGGTCATTAGGCATCCTGCTTCAGGTGCTGCCCATCTTCTCGCTAACTCAGGCTGGATTAGCGCCAAAGTTGTGAATGCTGGTGATGGAACTCATCAACATCCATCACAGGCTCTGCTTGATGCCTACACAATCCGCGAAAACTTTTCTGAACACAAAACCGATTTCACCGGGCTACATATTGCAATAGTGGGAGATATTCTTCACTCACGAGTTGCTCGAAGTAACGCCGCGCTTCTCACATCACTTGGTGCTCGCGTAACAGTTGTGGGCCCTGCAACGCTGCTTCCACTGGGCGTTGAAAGTTGGGGAGTAGCAGTCT
>CAIWXY010000231.1 GCA_903916775.1 uncultured Actinomycetes bacterium | reverse complement strand
GTTAGTCGCCGCGCTCACGACTCATACGCCAGCGAATTCCCGCCTCGATAAAGCCATCCAGGTCGCCATCCAATACGCCAGCCGGATTTCCAACTTCGTAATCCGTGCGTAGATCTTTAACCATTTGATAAGGCGCGAGCACATAGGAGCGCATTTGATTTCCCCACGACCCTGAATTGTCGCCCTTGAGGGCATCAATTCGCGCACGCTCTTCTTGGCGGCGGCGTTCGAGCAACTTAGATGCAAGCACTGCCATCGCTGTCGCCTTATTTTGAATCTGGGATCGCTCGTTCTGACATGAGACGACAATGCCCGTCGGAATGTGCGTAATGCGCACCGCAGAGTCGGTGGTATTCACGCCTTGACCACCTGGGCCAGAGGAACGATAGACGTCCACGCGAATCTCTTTTTCATCGACTTCAAGATGGTCGCTCTGCTCAACAACCGGAACAACCTCGACCCCAGCAAAGGAGGTGTGGCGGCGGCTCTGGCTATCAAAGGGTGAAATTCGCACCAAGCGATGTGTTCCCTGCTCCACCGAGAGAGTGCCGTAGGCATAGGGTGCGCTCACTCTAAATGTCGTCGATTTGATGCCCGCTTCTTCCGCGTAGGAAGTTTCGAGCACATCAACCTTGTAGGAATGGCGCTCGCAATAGCGCAAATACATGCGCATCAACATTTCGGCCCAATCGGCGGCCTCTACACCACCAGCTTCGGAACGAATTGTTACTAATGCATCGCGCTCGTCGTACTCCCCGCTTAACAAAGTCTGAACTTCCAAATCGCGAATCGACTTCGTGACAGCATCTAATTCTGCGCCTGCATCAGCTAGCGCTTTTTCGTCGCCCTCTTCCTGGGCCAATTCCAATAAAACTGGAACATCCTCAAGGTGTCTGCGGATGGTTTGGACACGATTGAGGGTTGCCTGAACTCGAGAAAGTTTGCTTGTGACGACTTGCGCTTTATCTGGGTCATCCCAGAGGTCTGGCGCGCTTGCCTCGGCCTCAAGCGAAATCGCATCCGCTTTGAGCTTGGGAAGATTCAGAACTTTTTCAATACTTACGAGGGTTGCGTCCAGCGCCTTCACCTCAAGTAAATATTCACGCGCAGCCATGACCAGAGTCTATCGGAGAGAAACGAGACGTTCCCCCCCTCGGGCAAAACACCGTCGTTAACCGCGTGGTGCAGAGAAAGTGGATTTTGCGCAGGCCACTCGCACAACTTTTGAAGATTGCAGTGCGGGATTGCAGCTTCGGTGGATAACGAATTTCGGAGTTTACGACGCATGAGGAATCCGCCTATCAAGGATTCCCTTGCATGAACCCAGTGTCTAGCGTGATCCACCAATAATAGAGGTCGCTGAAATCGACGCAGAAATCATTTCGGTGGAGGAATTCATGCCCAGCGGCAATACGACTGCAGGTGCTATTTGTGCAGAAATGGTTGCGGTTACTTCGTCATTGACGCAGTTCCAGGCATTAAGTGCAACGGATTGCCCCCGCAAGCGCATTGAATTCATTGCGCTCTCAAAGTTGATTGCTGCCGAATTGCAGTCAATTGGTACGCGAAATACCGAACCATCGCCAAGTGCATCGTCGGCTGTTCTATCCCCTGAGTAATAACGTGTAAGGGAAAGCGTATGCGCTGCATCCGTGATTGCCACTTCGCCAATGTTGATGAGCTGGCGCTTAGCCAAAAATGCATCGGAAACATTCACTGTCGCAAAAGAGAAAACCAGCAGTAAGAGGAATAGAGTAATTATCAAGATAGAGAGACTGCCGCGATCGTCGCTCAAATATAATTTTGCTACATCAATACTTCTTCGAATTTTGACTCGTGATCGAATCGTGAAGCGTGATCGAATCGTGAAACGTGATCGAATCGTGAAGCGTGATCGAATGATGCCGCGTGATCGAATTTTCATTTAACGCCACGCATCAACAATTTGGGTGTCCGAAGCAGAAAAAGTTTGACTCTGAGTGGAGAGAAATCTAAAAATGCCTGAGAGGCTCGTCGGAGCCCTGACAATGGTCGCAGTAACTTGCACACGTGAATTTGGCGTCAGACAAGGTGTGGCTTGGCAAGTAACAGAAATTGCAGGAGTTTCCTGTACGCCTTGAGGGCGAAGAATATTGATTTCGAAGCTGTTCACGACTGCGTCTATTCGGGCCGATTCATATTCGGCACTGGGGCTTGTGATGTACGCCCGAGCCGTTTGTCGCGCAAGTTCGTTGAGATCTGAGAGCACCGTAGAGGATTGATAAATTGCAGAAAGGTAGATCACGATAGGTAGGAAGAGCGGGATCGCCAAGATGACAAACTCAACGACCGCACTTCCGGAATCATCGCTCAGTGCTTTGAGTGCAAGCGAGGTCTGCGCTGCCCTCGCTACCCTCGCCTCCCTGACCTCCTTTACGGCCGTCACATCTTTCTTTGCCGTCACATCTTTCTTTGCACTCACTGCATTGAGTGCCTTAAGTGCTTTCACGGACCACCTTCCTGTTAGGCGAATCGAAAGAAAAGTGATCGAAAGATAGGAACGTGAAACCGTTGTAGAAAAAAATGGAGCAGAGCTATTGGGTGTGATCTTCACTCCTGAACCGCAAGTCCCGAGCTTGTCATGCGGTCGCCTTCGGGCAGAAGTGGGCTAATGGATGGAAGACCGTTGATCGCTGAACCCAAATCCAAGGAGCCTCCGCCCGGCAACGGGATCGCGGTTACTGATCCGACGTTCTGCATCTCACTCGCAAACCCCTCCATAAACGGATCAGTTGAACCGGATGAGGAGTCCTGAGTTAACGCGTCACTCGTCGCCATACCCATGGCCTGTC
>CAIWXY010000230.1 GCA_903916775.1 uncultured Actinomycetes bacterium | reverse complement strand
GTAGTTATTAAACTCCCAGATTTTCCATGGGACACACTCGCCCCATTAGGTGCGATCGCTAAGTCTCATCCCCAAGGTGGAATAGACCTTTCCGTTGGTACGCCGGTTGATGATGTTCCTGCTTTTATTCAAGCGGCTCTACAAGCGAATTCAAATACCCCTGGCTACCCGCTGACAATCGGTTCTCCTGAGCTGCGAAACGCTATGCGCCTCTGGGCTACCCGCGTGCTCGGAGTTCAGGGTGAGTTCGATGTTCTTCCCACTATTGGATCAAAAGAATTAATCGCTCTGCTTCCCACATTTCTTGAAGCCAAGAAAGTACTTTATCCGGAAGTTGCTTATCCAACCTACTTGGTGGGCGCACTCATTGCACATGCCCAAGCAACTGCTGTGGATTTTGATCCAACTCATTGGGAAAACGCAGACTTGGTCTGGGTCAACTCGCCATCTAATCCCACGGGAAGAATTGCAAGCAGGCAAGAGCTGCAAAGCATCATCGATTACTCGCGCCGTACTGGGGCTGTGGTAGCGAGCGATGAGTGTTACATCAATTTCCCTGCGAACCCAGATGGGAAATTGCCACTCTCAATTCTTGAAGTAGCTGCCGGAAATAACACTGGCCTCATCGCAGTTCACTCGCTCTCAAAGCGCTCAAACTTAGCTGGCTATAGAGCGGGACTTATAGTTGGTGATCCAGTGCTCATCAATAAGATTCGCGAGATTCGTAAGCACGCAGGTGAATTACTGCCAGCACCAATCCAAGCGGCGATGACGGTAGCGCTGGGTGATGAGCTCCACGTGCACGAACAGGCAGCGCGTTACTCTGCTCGCCGAGCAATTTTGCAACCTGCTCTAGAACTCATGGGCTTTCGAGTTGAACATACTGAAGCTGGCCTTTACATCTGGTGCACTCGCGATGAATCTGACATGCAGTCAGTAGAGAAATTAGCTGCACTAGGAATTCTTGTTACACCTGGTCATTTTTATGGAGCAGCAGGTTCGCGCCATATTCGAGTAGCTCTCACTGCGACCGACGCGCAGATCAACGCAGCAGCGCAGCGCATTCGTGAGAGCCTAAAGAGCGCATAGGTCTTGAGTCCATGGAAAATTCTCACGATTCTTCTCATTCTGGGTTAGCCAAATCAGCCATCTTGCTTGTGGGTGGATTCGGTACGCGCTTACATCCACTTACCTTTAAAACGCCTAAACCCATGCTGAAAGTGGCTGGTATTCCATTCACGGAGCATCAAATTGTTAAGGCACGTGATGCGGGAATTACAGAAATTGTTCTTGCGACTTCCTATCTTGCAGAGGTCTTTGAACCGCACTTCGGTAACGGCGAAAAATTCGGCATTAAAATTTCTTATGCAGTAGAAGAGGTTGCCCTAGGAACTGGTGGAGCAATTCGCAACGCCGCCGAATCGTTAGAAAACGATGGTTCGGTTGTCATTTTTAATGGTGATGTGCTGAGTAGTCACAGCCTCAGAGAGCAGATGCAGTTGCATGTTGATAGAGAAGCTGATGTCTCGCTCTATCTCACCGAAGTTGCCGATGCGCGAGCATTTGGTGCTGTGGAACTTAATGGTGATTCCATCACAACATTTAATGAGAAGATGGAAAATCCTCCTACAAATATCATTAATGCTGGTTGCTATATTTTCAATCGAGAAATAATTGAATCAATACCTGCAGCACGCGTGGTCAGCGTTGAACGTGAAACATTCCCACAATTGCTGGCTAGTGGCGCAAAACTCGTTGGCTATGTTGATCGTTCGTATTGGTTAGATATAGGAACTCCCGCAGCTCTGCTCAAGGCAACTCAAGATCTCATTGCGGGTACTGCGCAATCCGAAGCGTTTGATGCACTTGTCGCTTCTGGTGATTTCGTCATTAAAAACGGATCGCTCGTGGCATCAGATGCATCGATTGCAACAAACTCCCACATCTCACAGGGCAGTTTCATAGATAGCGGCGCAACTATTGGGGAGAGCGCCAGCATCGCTGGGTCGATCATTGGGGAAGGAGCGGTGGTCGGAGCTCGTGCTGATCTCACGTCAACATTTGTTGCCGATGGCAGCGAAATTCCGGATGCGCTCATTGCCGAGAATTCTTTCTTTGGTTTTTAAACATCCTGCAGTTCAAAAGTAAAGAGTTTTACGCTCAACCCTTAACCCATACCTGAGAGATTTCTTGGTGAATTCTTATCTTTATGCCGCTCAGGACTTGACGCAGGGGAGTTACACGCGTGTAATTCACCCAAGACGCATCGAGGGAATTGCCTCGGCGCCCAAAGTTTGAGGAGTAGGTATGTCACAACGCCACGTGATAATTCAGGGCGGTTTGAACACCTCTGAGGGAAACCCAGACCTTTCATGGCAAGAGCGCGCACTCTGTGCTCAGACAGATCCGGAAGCATTCTTCCCGGAGAAGGGCGGCTCTACCCGCGAAGCTAAGCGAGTATGCCTCTCATGCGACGTTCGTTCAGAATGTCTGGAATACGCACTTGGTCACGACGAGCGATTTGGAATCTGGGGAGGCCTCTCGGAGCGAGAGCGTCGTCGCCTCAAGCGTCGTTCCGCCTAAAGTTTCACCCAACCAGGCATCTCTATGGTTGAACTTTCCGACAATTTTTTTGTCACCGCCGTAGTTGTTACTCACGACGGCGCAACATGGTTACCTCAAGTTATTGCAGCCTTATCGGCTCAGACACGTCGCATTGATCGAATAATTGCCGTCGACACTGGATCACACGATACTTCAGTGAAATTGCTTCGGGCTGCGGGAATCGTCGTTGTAGAAGCAGAGCGCGATATTGGTTATGGGGATGCGATTGAAATTGCATTGGAACATGCCCCAACAGATCCAACATCAGATACTGCCGCTGCTGAGTGGATCTGGTTGATTCATGATGATTGCGCGCCAGCTAGTGACGCTCTCGAAATCATGTTGGGTGAATTAGCAGAGCGTCCTCAGGTGGTAATTGCAGGACCAAAACTTCTTGGTTGGTATGACAGGGACCATCTTCTCGAAGCAGGAATTTCAATTGCAATAAATGGCTCGCGCTGGACTGGGCTTGAACAACGAGAACAAGATCAAGGACAGCAGAATTTCACACGAGAAGTCTTGTCTGTAAGTACGGCTGCAATGCTCGTGCGACGTACCGCATTTGTTGAGCTTGGCGGACTAGACCCTAACTTGGCTCTTTTTAGAGATGATGTCGATCTGGGTTGGCGCGCACATGTAGCTGGATTGGGTGCGATTTGTGTAGGTCGTGCAACTGTTTTTCATGCCGAGGCATCAGCTTCGGAGCGACGTGTGGTCGATGTATCTGAAGCCTTCCTGCATCGCCCGCTATTGCTCGACCGCAGAAACGCGGCTTACGTGTTGCTCGTCAATTCCTCGTGGTGGATGCTGCCGTGGGTGAGTCTGCAACTCCTGGGTACCAGCTTGCTACGAGCCTTGTATGACTTAGTCGCAAAATTGCCAGGTTATGCGGGCGATGAGATTGCTGCGATTGGATTATTACTTATCCATCCACGTGAATTATTTATTGCTCGAAGCGCACGGCGAAAAAAACGCCTTCTCTCACCGGGTGTAGTGAAGCGATTTATTCCGCCTCGAGGAAGTCAAATTCGGCTTGGCCTCGATCATGTCACTTCGCTTCTCCTTGATTCCGTTGCGAGAGATCGATCTGATGACGGTTGGCAGAGCGAGCTCCAGTCATCATCATTCACGGAGTTAGGCACAATTGATGATGAATTTGATACGCCAGATTTATCCGCACCCATCCGTGCTTCACTATTTAAGAATTTCGCCAGACGACCTGATTTTCTCGCTATTGTTTTTATCTCGCTCCTGTCATTCCTCGCTGGAAGAAATCGATTTGGTCAACTCACTGGTGGAGCTCTCTCATTAGTTCCGACACACGCGAGTGATCTCTTTCGTTTCTATCTCAGCGCTTGGCATCCCGTGGGTATGGGGAGTTCCAATCCAGCGCCAGCATGGACGTTAATTTTTGCACTTGCGTCAATCATGACATTGGGACATCTTGCCCTTCTCGTAAATATTCTCTTTTTTATCACTCCACCATTAGCGTTTTATATTTTTTCCAGAATTGTTCGAAGTCTCGGTGTGAAGAAAAATTTTGCAACAGTCGGTGGTTTTATCTACGTACTCAACCCACTTCTCTGGGGTGCGCTTAATCAGGGTCGGATTGGGACCGTCACTCTCTTTCTTATCCTCCCTGTCGTTCTTCTCATTAAGCCGTTTGACTGGCAGACGGGATCGTTCACGTCTCGGCGCTTGTTCGCTCTTGCTCTCCTCATTGCGCTGATTGGTGCGCTCTCGCCGCTGTTGCTTGCAATCTGGCTAGTAGGTCAATTGGTTATGTCAGCTGTAGAAATTTTTCGCTCCCGCGTGGAGTTGAAAGAAGTAGGCCTGCGCAATCTCATTGAGAGCGAAGTTTTTGCGCCTATTGGCCGACGTGCCACTTTCATTGCGACCCCAGTTCTCCTGCTTTCGCCTTGGAGTTTTGATCTCTTGCTGCATCCCACACACTGGCTTGCAGCTCCTGGAGTACCGCTTACTGGGGGAGGCGTAGCAT
>CAIWXY010000229.1 GCA_903916775.1 uncultured Actinomycetes bacterium | reverse complement strand
TGATCGCCTTCTGGGTTATATTGATAGAAAAGGTGAAAAAACCCCTTGTAGTAGAGCAATCCGTTGGGATCGTTCATCCAGTTAGTGGCAGGCGTGTAGTGAAATTCGGGGCGCATATGCCCAATTCTATGCCAAGCAGGTGTGACCTACTCTGTTGGATACTTGACCCCAGTCTGTGCCCGAATTGCATCCATAATTCCCATGATGTCCATGGTTTCCTCAATACTCATTACTGGGCTTGAGATGAGACCTTCAGCGATGCATTTTTCAGCGTGAAGGGCTTGGTATTGGCGTCCGTGACCCAAAATCTTGTGGCTGTAAGAATCAGTTACTTCTCCGAGTTTATTGATAACTCTAAACGTAGCTTGGCCATAAAAATCTCCATCAATTTCTATTCTTCCTTCAGTACCTAATACCGAAGCAGTGACTGGACCAGCTGCGACTGAACATGTCGTAAGTGTTGCTTGTGCACCCGTGGAGTATTCAAAGATTATTGACGTCATTGAATCCACTTTTGTGTTCGTTAAGGTGGCTTTTGCTGTGATTGCCGAGGGCTTACCCAGGATTCTGTGCGCAAATGAAACCGGATAAATACCAAGATCTAATAGCGCACCGCCACCAAGTTCGAGCTCGGTCATACGCGCAACATGTGGAAGGTGCTGACTGTGATCAGCTATTACAGCTTGGATATCACCTAGTTGTCCTGAATTAATAACTTCAAAAATTGCATCCATTGAAGGAACAAAACGAGTCCACATGGCTTCCATGACAAAAAGATTCTTGGACCGTGCGAGATCTGCGATCTCCTTAGCTTCTCGCGCGTTGATGGTAAATGGCTTTTCTAATAGAACATGCTTGCCAGCATTGAGCGCCAACATGGCGTGTTCGTGATGACATGGGTGAATTGTCGAGACATAAACGATATCCACTTCGGGATCATTAACGAGTGACTCATAACCCTGATGGCGATTGGGGATGCTGAACTGATCGGCAAATGCTTCCGCTTTTGCAATGTCACGTGCTCCGACAGCGCGAATTGGAATACCTGCAATCGCAAAATCCTGTGCAACAGCTGTTGCAATTCCACCAGCACTTAAAAATCCCCAACGAAGATGAGTTGTCATGCTTAAAGCGTAGTGACTTTATTGCGAGTATTCTAGGAAGTATGAGCAACAACTCCAGTGCCAGCCTTTCCGATCAAGGCAAGGCCTCACATGATCTTCCTGTAGCCAGCGGAATGACGGAATTTATTAAGCAGGGGTGGGCGCCATCGCCCCTAACCAATATCAAGCGCGAAGCAGTTGTGCCTTTCGCTCATGCGCGCCAAGGTAAACTCTCTGCGCTCTATCCAGGGATCCGTGTAGTAATACCAGCAGGGCGTCTAAAAGTTCGTAGCAATGACACCGATTATCGTTTTCGCGCCCATTCTGCCTTTTCCTGGATAACAGGAATCCTCTCCAACGACATAGTGCCTGACTCCGTCTTCGTTTTAGAGCCAGATAACGATGGACACAAAGCCATACTTTTTGTTCACCCTCGTTCTGATCGACAAAGTGACGGATTTTTTACAGACAGAAGACATGGCGAATTTTGGATCGGTCGTCGCATGACGTTGGAAGAGACTGAGACCAAATATGGCATTACGACACGAGATATCGCCGACATTAGCGATGTGCTCGCTGATTCGATAGAGACGATTGTTCTGAGCGGTGTAGATAAGAAGATCGATAAGCAGATTGAAAAGCGCAAGAAGCGCGAGAAGAAACTGGCTACAACCTTAGATGAGATGCGATTGATCAAAGATTCTTACGAGATTAGTGAGATGCAAAAGGCTATCGATGCAACGAGCCGTGGTTTTGTTGATTGTGTTCGTGCGCTTCCTGCTGCGACATCTGTTGCTCGCGGTGAACGCATAGTCGAATCAGCTTTCTTTGGGCGTGCTCGCCTAGAAGGAAACGACTTGGGGTATGACACCATCGCGGCTTCTGGATCTCATGCTTGCATTCTCCACTGGATCCAAAATGATGGCGCTGTACGTAATGGTGATTTGATTTTGATCGATGCTGGCGTCGAAATGGATTCTTATTACACTGCGGATATCACCCGCACTCTTCCAGTCAATGGAAAATTCACTCCAGCACAGCGCAAGCTGTATATGTTGGTCTACGAAGCTCAACGCGCAGGATTTGCAGCGATTAAGCCAGGGGTTCCATTTGCTGCTATTCACCAAGCTGCACAGGAAGTGCTAGCCAAGGGGCTCGAAGAGCTTGGCGTTCTTCCTGTGAGCGCAGAAGAATCCCTTAAACCGGACGCTGGATTCCATCGTCGTTGGACACTCCACGGCACCTGCCACATGCTTGGTATAGATGTTCATGATTGCGCCAAAGCGCGTGAAGAGAGCTATCGCAAGGGCTTGATCGAAGAGGGAATGATTTTCACAGTAGAACCAGGCCTCTATATCCACGAGGATGACGAGCTATTTCCCGCCGAATACCGCGGCATAGGTATTCGTATTGAGGATGACATCCTCGTCACGAAGAATGGATGTCTGGTACTCAGCCATTCACTCCCAAGTCACCCTGATGAAATTGAAGTGTGGATGTCTAATATTTCTAGAAGCTAGATCTCGCTACTTGATCGAATTACCGAGCGCCGCGGCTGCAATTCCAAGAGCCAAGGTAAGTGCCAGATAGGCCAGAGCGCGCATTTGCTTGCGTCTCTGAAATAGATCGTGAACCTCAACCATAAACGTTGACCAGGTGGTGAAGGCGCCAGCGAATCCTGTACCCACGAGATAGCTTATGTCTGCGGATCGATGGACAGTGAAGCCCAAGACAAACGAGCCCACGATATTTATGAGCAAAGTTTCTATGGGCAGGTTGACCGAATGCAATTTCTTGAGGTGTTTATCTACGAGATATCGAGCTGGGGCACCGACTCCTGCACCGAGTGAAATAAGAAGCTCTCTCACTTTTTACTCCATCTAGCATCTGCAATTTCATAAGTGATGTAGACAAAGATGAAAGTTCCAACAAGTGATGCGATGGAATACTCGAGTAATGAGTGAATATTTTTGGCATCAAGATATTGATTGAGTTTGAGCGCGAAAGCTGAGTAGGTCGTAAATCCGCCGCAGAATCCAGTGCCAATGGCCGGACGCCACCACCACTGAGGGTCTGGATGATGTTTGATGTGGACTATCAGAGCCGTAAGGATGATTGAGCCGATGTAATTGACAGCGAGTGTTCCCCACGCAAAATTATGGTTCGGTATGAAAAGTGAAAATCCCCATCGACTTAAGGAGCCTATGACACCACCGAGAGCAACAAGTCCAACCTGTTTAATCTCTCGTTGATTTGTGCCGCTCATGGAGCTAATTATTGCGGGTGCGAAGCGTGATTTTCTGTCCGACGCTTGTAATAACGCTAATAATTGCTGAGGCAAAGAGAGCAGACCAGAACGATGTGATGGTCAGTGATTTACTCCAGTGGGCAGTGAGTTCAAGCATTGCAGCATTGATCACCCATAGGAAGAGTCCTGCACTCAAAATAACTGCAGGAAGAGTCAAAATTTTGATGAGCGAACCTAAGACGGTATTGATTACCGAGAAAAGCAGAGCTACCCAGAGATAGCTCCAAGCTCCGCCATGAACTTTTATTCCTGGAATCAGCGCTGTAGCCGCCCAGACCGCTAGGGCCAAAATGCCCCAGCGGATAAAAATTCTCATGTTTAGTTGATGCCCTCGCGCTTGCGAATAACAGAGCCCAACCAGCGAAGTGGATCGTATTTCACATCAACAACGCGCTCTTTCATAGGAATGATTGCGTTATCTGTAATGCGGATGTGCTCTGGGCAGACCTCGGTACAACACTTGGTGATGTTGCACATTCCAAGGCCATGTTCTTCCTGGGCGGATTGCTTGCGATTGCGAATGGTGTCCAACGGGTGCATGTCCAGCTCGGCCAAGCGAATAAAGAAGCGTGGGCCTGCAAATGACTTCTTATTCTCTTCATGGTCACGAATAACGTGGCACGTGTCTTGACATAGGAAGCATTCAATACATTTGCGGAATTCTTGTGAACGCTCAACGTCGATCTGCTGCATACGCGCTTCACCTGGCTTGAGATCAGCAGGTGGCTCATAGGCACGGACTTCCATCGCCTTCTTATAGTTGAAGGAGACATCAGTGACGAGATCTTTGATGACAGGGAATGCACGTAGAGGCGTGATGGTGACTGTCTCTGCTTCATCGAATGAAGCAACTTGTGTCATGCAAGCCAAGCGTGGTTTTCCGTTGATCTCTACTGAGCAAGAACCGCACTTACCAGCTTTGCAGTTCCAACGAACAGCAAGGTCACCGATCTGCTCTGCTTGAACGCGGTGAATAACATCGAGAATAACTTCACCCTCATTGGCCTCAACGCTAACATCCTGAAGTCCACCATCCTTGGAGTTACCGCGGAAGATGCGAAGTTTCATTGTGCGTGCCATTAGTTGGAACCGCCTCTCGATTGTGACAATTCATCTGACGTCATGTACTTCTCTAACTCGTGAATATCAAAGAGATCGAAGAGCTCCTTGGTGAGATCTGGAAGGTGCTTCTGCTCAACGGCGATCGAAGAGCCATCCCAGGTGGTGATGTTGTTGACCTGACGCCACGTTGAACTCATTGTTGGGAAATCTTCGCGAGTATGACCGCCACGAGATTCCTCACGAATGAGTGCGGACTTAGCTGCAGCTTCTGCGATCAAGAGCATGTTGTCTAGATCGAAAGTAAGGTGGAAGCCAGGGTTAAATTGACGGCCGCCGCTTACTCCAATGTTCTTGGCACGAGCGCGTAGGTCAGCAATCTTTGCGATCGCCTCTTCTAGCTCTGTCTTGGTGCGGATGATTCCGACCAAATTATGCGCTGTCTCTTGGAGTTCGTGGTGAAGGGCATAAGGGTTTTCGCTGCCAGGGTTGTTAAATGGCGCTTCGATCTTCGCAGCAGCAGCCGCAACTGAACCTTCTGAGACTGGATTAGCTCCGTTGGACTTCACATATTCGACGGCGCCTAGACCTGCGCGACGACCAAAGACCAAAAGATCTGAGAGTGAGTTGCCGCCCAAGCGGTTAGAGCCATGCATGCCACCGGCGCACTCGCCAGCAGCAAATAGTCCAGGGACATCGATGACAGCCGCTGTATCTGGCTCAACCCATGCGCCACCCATTACGTAATGGCAGGTTGGACCAACTTCCATGGCTTCTTTGGTGATATCTACGCCAGCAAGTTCGTAGAACTGATGCCACATAGATGGAAGCTTCTTCTTAATAACATCTGCAGGAAGACGCTTTGAGACATCGAGGTAGACGCCACCATGTTCGGTGCCGCGACCTGCTTTGATCTCAGAGTTAATAGCGCGCGCAACTTCATCGCGTGGCAACAACTCAGGTGGGCGGCGGTTATTAGCTTGATCTGTATACCAACGATCAGCTTCCGCCTCGTTATCTGCATACTTATCTTTAAATACATCTGGGATGTAATCAAACATGAAGCGCTTGCCTTCACTGTTTGTGAGAACTCCACCATCACCACGTACTGATTCGGTGACGAGCAATCCGCGAACTGAAGGAGGCCAGACCATGCCCGTTGGGTGGAATTGGAAGAACTCCATGTCAACGAGATGTCCACCAGCTTTGAGAGCTAGCGCGTGACCGTCACCGGTACCTTCCCAAGAGTTTGAGGTAATTTTAAATGTCTTACCAGCGCCACCAGTTGCAAGAATAACTGCTGGAGCTTCAAACAAAATTTCTTCGCCGTTTTCGCGACGATAGCCATATGCACCAGAAACTTTTCCGTTTTCCTTAAGGATCTCGGTAATTGTTACTTCTGCAAATACTTTGATGAACTTCTCTGCATCACCATGGTCGCGACCATCTTTTTGTTGAAGTGCAACGATGCGTTGTTGCATGGTGCGAATGAGTTCTAGACCAGTGCGATCTCCAACGTGTGCAAGACGTGGATACTCGTGCCCACCGAAGTTACGTTGTGAAATCTTTCCTTCTTTGGTGCGATCAAAGAGAGCGCCCCATACTTCGAGTTCCCATACGCGCTCTGGTGCTTCTTTAGCATGAAGCTCTGCCATGCGATAGTTGTTAAGGAATTTGCCGCCGCGCATTGTGTCGCGGAAGTGAACCATCCAGTTATCGCTCTCGTTCACGTTACCCATTGATGCAGCAACGCCACCTTCGGCCATAACCGTGTGGGCCTTGCCAAACAATGACTTACAGACGATTGCAACGGATAGCCCTGCCTCGCGAGCCTCTACGGCTGCACGAAGTCCAGCTCCACCAGCACCGATAATAACTACGTCGTATTTATAACGCTCTAGTTGATTGCTCATAATAAATTCAATATCCCTTGCGACTTAGAAGAAGTAAAGGTTGCGGATTGAGCCACCAGAAACTTGGCGGACGTAGAAATCTGCGAATGCAACACCGAAGAGTGAGATCCATGCGAACTCTTGATGCTTGTGGTTGAGAACTGAGACCCAACTCCACAACTTGTAGCGAATTGGGTGAGCTGAGAAGTTGCGCAGACGTCCACCGATTGTGTGACGGCATGTGTGACATGACGCTGAGTACAACCATAGGAATGATGCGTTAGCTGTGAGCACCAAGGTGCCGACTGACATGTGGCCCCATTGGCCCTGTGCATTTCTAAATGCTTGAACTGCATCGATGGTAAGAAATACGTTCAGAACCAGACCGGCATAGAATGCGTAACGGTGTCCGTTTTGAATAATAAGTGGTGCGCGTGTCTCGCCTGTGTACTTCTTGTGTGGCTCAGCAACTGCGCATGCTGGTGGTGACATCCAGAATGAGCGGTAGTAAGACTTACGGTAGTAGTAGCAAGTCATGCGGAACGCGAGTGGGAAGATCAAAATAAAGAGTGATGGTGAGACCGTCATTCCAAATACATGCCAGGTACCAAAGAAGGTGCCGACGAAGGATGTTGAACCCTTCACACAGTTCTGTGCAAGGCATGGGGAATAGAAAGGAGAAATCAGAGGTGCCGCAAAATACTTCCCGTTTTCAAATGCACGGTAAGTCGCGTACACAATAAAGAGGAATAGAACTCCTGCAGTAATCGCAGGTTGGATCCACCACTTATCGGTGCGATATGTGCGGGCAGCGAGCTTCGCGCGACCTTGCGAGAAGACTCCAGTCTTTGAGGTCTTAGTTTCACTATCGATAGCCATGGATGAAGTGTGCTAAATGCAAGGCTTTCGCGCTAGATAAGGGTCTATTTGAGAATGGTGAAATCCCCCACAAATTTGCCCTCAAAATCGAGTCGCAGGCTTAAAAATTCTAAAAAATATGGCGGAGGGCGTGGGATTTGAACCCACGAAGGTTTCCCTTGCCGGTTTTCAAGACCGGTGCACTCGGCCGCTATGCGAGCCCTCCGTGGAGAACCTTACGGGTTGGAGTGCTTTTGAGGCAATTCGAGCAGCGCTTCGATGACTGCAGCTACACCATCGTCTTCTACGGGATCAGCCACAAACTTGGCATATCGAGGGGCATCGGCATGACCACCCTTGATAGCCCAAGAACGGTCGGCCCAATCAAGCATTGAAAAATCGTTGGGGTTGTCGCCAAATGTGACGCACTCAGCCGAACTCAGACCAAGTCGAGCGGCCAACTTCGCCAGCGTCGCACCCTTGCTGACATCAACCGCAGAAATTTCGAGGAGTGATTCTCCTGAATTGGAGTGCGTAATTGTTGCCAGATGGCCGATAGAACGCTGCGCGATTTCGAGCATCTGATCTGAAGTGAATTCATATCCAGAACAACGCGCCAACATCTTGTATGCCGGCTCTGTTATTTTCTCTTCAATCTTTGCAACACCGACATCATCAAAACCCACATCCCAACGCGGAACGTAAGCGACCTCACGGTGAAATTCACCGCGATATTCGACGGCGAATGAAACTGGCGGAATTACTTCGCGCAAAATCTTTACGACTTCTAGTTGTTCCGGAACTGGCATCAACCATTGTTCGAGAATTGTTTCATTCAATAGGTCGTAATGCATCGCGCCATTTGCACAAATCGCGTTGCCGAATCCAAAAGCATCTTTGATCTCTCCCATCCAACGTGGTGGGCGACCGGTGACAAAAAATATTTCGATTCCTGCATCACGAGCTGCGGTAAACGCTGCGATTGTGCGAGGACTTATTGCACCAAAATGAGGAACGATTGTTCCGTCGAGATCTGTCGCAATGAGTTTTGGTCGAACGCCAGGAATATTTATGCTGGAAGTAATGTGTCGACTCCTAAGAATGGACGAAGCGCTTCAGGAACTCGTACTGATCCATCTGGTTGTTGATGATTTTCTAGAATCGCAACAATCATCCGTGGGATCGCAACAAGTGTTCCGTTGAGAGTCGCAACTGGCTTGGTGCCTTCTTCATCACGGTAGCGAATATTGAGGCGGCGAGCCTGAAATTCAGTGCAATTAGAGGTACTTGTGACCTCTCGATAGGCGTTCTGGGTAGGAATCCACGCTTCGATATCAAACTTGCGAATGGCAGATGCACCGAGATCACCAGAGGCAACATCGATCACGCGATAAGGAATTTCCATTGCATTCATAAAGTCCTTCTCCCATTGGAGAAGACGCTTATGTTCTGCAAGTGCATCTTCAGGCTTGCAGAAGGTAAACATTTCGACTTTATCAAATTGATGAACGCGGATGATTCCGCGAGTGTCTTTGCCGTAGGTGCCAGCTTCGCGACGGAAGCATGATGAATAGCCGGCATAACGTAGTGGAAGTGAGTCGACAATTTCATCCATGTGATACGCAGCAAGTGGAACTTCACTTGTACCTACAAGATAGAAATCATCTTCCTCTAAATGGAAAACATTCTCTGCAGCTTGTCCAAGGAATCCTGTGCCTTCCATCGCAGCAGGCTTTACAAGAACGGGTGGGATAACTGGAGTGAATCCAGCTTTTGTTGCTGATGCGATTGCATAATTAACGAGAGCAAACTCCAAAAGTGCACCTGGACCAGTAAGGTAATAAAAACGAGAGCCAGAGACTTTTGCCCCGCGCTCTGTATCAATTGCCTTAAGGATCTTGCCGATTTCGACATGATCTTTTGGCTCAAAACCTTCAGTTGTAAAATCACGCGGTGTTCCGATGTGTTCAAGAACAACAAAATCTTCTTCGCCACCAACAGGAGCTTCGGGATCAATGAGGTTGTGAATCTGAAGAAGTAAAGCATCCGCAGCACTTTCTGCTTCAGCGCGAGCGCTATCCGCAGCTTTTACGCGAGCAGATAACTCTTTAGCTTTCTCAAGAATTGCTGCTTTCTCATCGCCTTTGGCTGCGCCAACAGATTTTGAGAGGAGATTTTGTTCAGCTCGCAGCGCTTCAAATGCAGTAATAGCTTCGCGGCGTGCGGTGTCTGCGACGAGGAGTTGATCGACAAGCTCTGGATTCTCACCACGTACTTTTTGGGAGAGACGTACACGCTCTGGATCTTCACGAAGTACCTTGAGGTCAATCACAGTTCCAGCCTACCTTTTCTCTTCTGCTTGAATGTTTTTCGTTGTGCGCGGGTATGACCCAAGGATGCGAATATCTTCGCAGATAGCCCGAAGACCTTCGATGGAATCTTTGACCGGCTGATCTGTCAGGTGGCCCTCGACATCAATAATGAAGTGATAATGACCGAGTTCTCGACCAGTTGGACGGCTCTGAATAAATGTCAGGTTCACATCATTCTTGGCAAACTCAGTCAGAATTTCTAGAAGCGCGCCAGCATGATCCATGCCGATATATGCCACCAAAGAGGTGCGATCAAAGCCGGTTGCTGGTGGGGTCGTCCCTGGACGTTCGACTAATACAAAGCGAGTTACTGCTCCAGGATTGTCACCGATATCGCTTGCAACTACGTGCAGCCCATACTTCTCGGCAGCGTTCTGTGACGCAATTGCTGCATCCCAGTTTCCGTTGTTAATTCCTTCAGCGGCGGCTGCTGTTGAAGGAGTTGTGACTACTTCGACTCCTGGCAGCTCGCGGGCAATGAATGCTCGACATTGAGATTCGGCATGTGGATGGGTTGCCACTCGCGTGATGGCCTGGCCTACGTGCTGTGGACTCACCATTAAGCAGAAACTGACAGGAATTGTGGTTTCGGCGGTAATAACTAAAGGCACGCCTGTAGCTAGCTCATCAAGTGTTCGGGCAACAACGCCTTCGACTGAGTTTTCGATAGGTACGAGCGCGCGCTCGAATTCACCGCTACGAACTGCATCGAGTGCAGCGGTCACGGTTGGAAAAGGAGTGAGTTGGTCGTTAGCGCTGGTGATGCCGCGCAGCGCTGCTTCGGTAAAAGTCCCCGCGGGCCCAAGGTAGGCGTATTTGGCGGTGGCTGGACGTGTACTCACTACCCAAGACTATCTGACTTGAGGCTGCTCCCATTAGGCTAAAACCATGACTCCGCGCTTTTCAACCATCGCTCGTAGCGATGTTGGCTTGGTGCGCGAAGGTAATGAGGACTCCGCCCTTATCTCAAGCCGCGTTGTGGCTGTTGCCGATGGAATGGGTGGCCATGCTGGCGGCGAAGTCGCTTCTGAGATAGCTATCGCTACGTTGCACGACCTCGTTGGAGTTCTCTCAGATCCTGCCGTCGATGAAGCTTCTCGCGAAGATCTTTTGATGAACATCTCCTTCTCGATCGATCACGAAATTTCAGCACGAGTTGCCGCAGAACCAATGCTTACGGGAATGGGAACAACTCTCACAGCGCTCCACCTAGGGACAGGCGTGGTTGAGCTACTGCATATTGGTGATTCCCGTTGTTATAAGTGGAGCGGCAAAAAAATTACGCAGCTGAGCTATGACCACACTGTGATGCAGGAGCTTTTAGATCAAGGACGACTCACGCCCGAGGAAGTCACTGATCATCCACAGCGATCAATGCTCACTCAAGCTCTTATGGGTGACAGCAAGATTGATCCAGTTTTAAGTGTGTACCCAGCAGCCGTTGGCGATCGCTTCCTGCTCTGCAGCGACGGTTTGACCAATATTCTCTCTGACCACGAGATCGCAACAATTATCAAACGCAACAAAAATGAAGATGTGGTTGACACCCTAGTGAGCGCCGTTCTGGAAAAAGGCGCACCAGATAATGTCACAGTTCTGTGGGTCGAGATTGTTGATGACAAAGAGGCTACTCATCCCCATCTCATTGGTGCGGCAGGTGAGAATAAGTGAAGCGCACTTTCAATAACCGCTATGAAATAGGTCCCATGATCGGCACCGGCGGAATGGCCGATGTTTACGAAGCGACTGATTTACGCCTTAATCGCAAGGTTGCAGTCAAGATTCTGCGCAGCGACTTAGCTCGAGATCCAGCATTCGTTGGACGTTTTAAAAAAGAGGCTCTGGCTGCCGGAGGGTTGAGTTATCCGGGAATAGTTGCAGTCTATGACTCGGGCGTTGACGGAAGTGATTCCTACATAGTGATGGAACTCGTCAACGGCCACACGTTGCGCGAGATTTTGCAATCAGGTGAGCATTTAGATCAAGCAGAAGCCTTGAAAATTATCGTTGAAGTTCTAGAGGCTCTTGATTATTCACACCACAAATCGATTGTTCATCGTGATGTAAAACCTGGAAATATCATGATTACCGACAGTGGCCAGGTCAAGGTTATGGACTTTGGAATTGCACGCGCCATGGATGACATCGGTGCAACGATGACCAATACCTGGAACGTTGTTGGTACGGCTCAATACCTTTCACCTGAACAAGCAACTGGTGAGAGCGCGGATCGACGCAGTGACATCTATTCTGTAGGTGCGCTCATGTACGAACTACTTGTTGGGCGCCCACCATTTATTGGTGACACTCCTGTCTCGATCGCTTTTCAACATGTATCGGCTCCGCTGATTTCTCCATCGGAATTTGATCCATCACTTGATCCCAACTTAGTCAAAATTATGCAAGTAGCGCTCTGCAAAGATCCGGCAGATCGCTATCAAGATGCAGGAGCAATGCTTGATGATCTCAAGCGCGCTATTCGTGGCGAGCAAGTAACAACAAAGCTGCGCAAAGTTCGTCCACGTAAGTCTTATGCGATTACTGCAGCAATAGTTCTTGTTGCCGCTCTGGGATCTGCATACTTTATTCACGGCAGCTCTAAGAGCCTTCCGACCGTGGAGTTGCCAAATGTCGTTGGGCTTACTCTCGATCAAGCCAAAGCGTTGTTGCCCAACTACACGATTAACATCCAACATGCACCCGATTCACATATTCCAAAAGATCGAGTTTCTAGCGAATTACCACTGGCTGCAACGCGTGTTCTCGCGGGTACGAGTGTCACAATCACCATCTCTGATGGTCCGGGTAACACAACGATCCCAGCTAATTTGGTAGGTCTTTCACTCAATGATGCCCGCAATGCACTGACTGCTGCGGGGCTAGTAATCACCCAAACTGTTGCCACCGATTCCAATCAGCAACCAGGAACGGTGTTGGCTGTTACGCCAAGTGCGGGAAGTATTTTGGCGGCGGGAAGTGGCGTTGTTCTAGAAATTGCTAGCGGTAATTTGCAAGTTCCATCGATGGTTGGACTCTCAAACGTTGAAGCGATTACGCAACTTACTCAAGCAGGCTTTTTGGTGAAGACCGCACAAGCATGGGATCCAACTCAGGCCAACAACGTTGTGTTGGCTCAAGCGCCAGTAGCCGGAACGACTCAATCCATTGGTTCGTCAGTAACGATTACCGTTAATACGAATCCAAATACGCCCAACAATTAGGACTAATTAGAACTAGTAAGAACTCATTAACTGCGGTTGACCACCGGCGCTAACCCAACAGATTTGGCGAGCGCATCAGTATCTCCACACCGAACCAACCAGTTGGCAAGCATCGTGAAACCATGTTCTGTCAGAACAGATTCTGGATGGAATTGAACTCCCGATATAGGAAGCGTTTTATGTTCGACCGACATAACGATTCCGCTCTCAGTCTTGCCGGTTACTTCCAAAACGTCAGGCAAAGTCTCTGGAACGATTGCTAATGAGTGATATCGAGTAGCCACAAAAGGTGATGGAATCTGACTCATCAACCCATGGCCGTTGTGATGAACCAGGGAAGTTTTTCCGTGGAGTAGTTCGGGGGCGCGATCAACAGTTGCGCCAAATGCGACACCGATTGCTTGGTGTCCAAGACATACGCCAAAGAGTGGAATCTGATGTTCGGCGCAGACGTGGATAAGCTCAATACTGGCTCCGGCGCCCTCGGGGGTTCCGGGACCTGGAGAGATGAGAACGCCATCAAAGTTCTTGGCATCATCGACGCGCACCTCGTCATTACGCATGACCGTGACATCCGCGCCTAGTTGACCCAAATATTGCACCAAGTTGTAGACAAAAGAGTCGTAGTTATCGACGACCAAGATGCGAGTGGCGCTCATCCCCAAACTTTAGCCAGGAATATCGAACCAGGAGAGGCATATCTAGCTGGGATCAACTGGTGTATTCTCTGCCCATGCCTAAATCACGTGTGCGCAAGAAGAAGGAATCCGTCCAGATTGTCGACGAGTTCGCTCATCTTGGCCAATCTCGTAAAGAGAGCCCAGCGTGGCTTGCCCCACTCATGGTCGCAGCCTTTATCGCCGGCTTGATCTGGATTGTGATTTTCTATGTCTCAACCACCAAATACCCAGTTCCTCATATCGGAGCATGGAACATGGTGATCGGATTCGGCTTTATTGCAGCTGGATTCACGCTCGCCACAAAATGGCGCTAACTCAGCCCTCCATCACCCGAATTACAGCGATGTAATTCTCCACATCGTGGATAAACCCTGTGGAAAACTTCTGCCCTTTCTCAGGAAACCTTCAGGGTTCTCCTCCATGATCCCCGTATGAGTACTCCGGCAGCAGCAACACCTCCCTCTGCAAACCAGCAGAGAATTCTTGTAGTCGATGATGAGAGTTCCATCAGTGATCTCATTGCAACCAGTCTTCGCTTTGTTGGATTTGATGTTCGCACCGCCGCAACTGGCTCCGAAGCTCTGACCATCGCTGAAGAGTTCAAGCCCCATGCACTCATTCTTGATGTCATGCTCCCAGACCAAGATGGCTTTGAAGTCTGCCGCCAGCTTCGTCAAGATGGACATAGCGTTGGCGTGCTCTTCCTGACCGCGAAAGATGCTGTCGAAGACAAGATCGCTGGTCTCACCATTGGTGGCGATGACTATGTAACCAAACCTTTCTCACTCGAAGAATTGGTCGCTCGTTTGCGCGCACTGTTGCGTCGCATCGGCGCAGTCGAGTCCACCGTTGATGATGAGAAGATTCGTTTTGCAGATCTAGAGCTCGATGAAGCAACTCACGAGGTACGACGCGCGGGTCATCTGATTGACCTATCCCCTACAGAATTTCTCTTGCTTCGCTATCTCATGATTAATGCGGATCGAGTAGTCAGCAAATCTCAGATTCTTGATCATGTCTGGCAGTACGACTTCCGTGGTGATGCGGGCATCGTGGAAACCTATGTCTCCTACCTGCGCAAGAAGATTGATATCTATGAGCCTGCTCTTATTCACACTGTGCGTGGCGTTGGTTACCGCATGCGCATTCCATCAGGCAAGTAATTCACGATACGTTTAGGTATGACGCTTATGCATCCTTCGCAGTGGAGTCTTCGCAGCCGCTTGCTACTAGCCATCATGCTTGTAGCTGCTCTGGGTATCGGCGCATCGGATTTTGCGGCTAATACCGAACTTAAATCGTTTCTCGTAAACCAAGTTGATACCCAACTCAAGGGTGTTGCTATGGGTTCTATCAATAGGTTGGCTCGAGCTGGTATCGATCCAAACTCTGAAGAGCAAAATAATACTGAGGATCCAAACTCACCATTTCGTGTAGTTCGTCCGCTTCGTGGTGTCCCAACCGCAACTGCAGTGACTCTGCTTGATGCACAAGGAAACGTCGTGGGGCAACTTGGTGGAGATATCACCAGCACCACAACTCCAACTACCTTTGCTGGCATGACTATTAATCAGGTGAATGCCACGAAAGGCAAGCCATTTACTGTCGCTGCTACAAAGAACAATCCTGCAACTCGTGCCATTGCGCTAGCACTCCCCACCGGAGTTGGATCGTTCATCGTCTCGGTCTCACTCGATAGTGTTAATCGAACACTGCAAGAATTGGGTTGGCTCTTCCTCTTTATCTCACTCATCGTTCTGCTGCTCATCGGCCTGATCTCTCGGTATGTCATTCAGATCAGTCTTAAGCCACTACGAGATGTCGAAGGCACGGCTGCCGCGATTGCTGCCGGAGATCTCTCCGCACGTTTGCCTGCGAGCAAGCCAAACACTGAAGTTGGTCGTTTATCTCATTCGCTCAATGCCATGTTGGGTCGAATTGAAGACTCCTTTAATGCAAAAGCGAACTCCGAAACAAAGCTTCGTCGATTTGTTGCCGATGCATCACATGAACTACGCACTCCCCTAACTGCGATCCGCGGATTTGCCGAGCTCCATCGTCAAGGCGCTGTTGAAGGCGTAGAAAAGACGAAGGAACTTATTGGTCGTATTGAGAAAGAGTCGATACGTATGGGCTCACTCGTAGAAGACCTACTATTTCTTGCCAGATCTGATGAGGCAAGGCCACTCATTAAAGAGCCTGTTGATATTAATAACTTAATCGAAGAGTCAGTTGCATCAGCACGTGCTGCTGGCCCTAGCCATCCAATCACCATAAATATGGGCGGCGAAAGCGATGAGATATTTGTTTTGGGCGATAACAAGAGAATTCACCAAGCGGTTGCAAATCTTCTAGCTAATGCGCGTACACACACGCCAACTGGAACTCCGATTGTTGTTTCGGCGCACGTAGGTGATACCGAAACTACAATTTCAGTCGCTGATAGTGGTCCCGGATTACCGGTTGAGGATCAGCCTCGAATCTTCGAACGCTTCTTCCGCTCAGATCCCTCACGCGCACGCAGTGCTGGAGAAGGTAGTGGTCTCGGGCTCTCGATTGTGGATGCCATCATGAAAGCCCACGGAGGCAGTGTTTCTGTGGCTTCAGAGCCAGGAAATGGAGCGACTTTCACACTCCATTTCCCGATTCTCGCTGACTAGTACTTAACTTGGTCTACAAAGGAGAGCGCCTCTAGTACTTCTGCGCTAGTCCATCCACCTTTGTACACAGGATTCTTATAGATATTGCTCTTGTATCCCATAAAGGTTGCAAGGGTTTTGGAGAGAGTTCCTGTAAATGCAGGTTGTGTCCCGCTCACAAAGCGAACGTGCTCTGTTGGATCAATAATCCAGAATCCATCTGAGTGATTAATGTCGTAGGTGAGTGGCTTAAAGGGAGTGAGCCAATCACTTGCTGGTGGATTTCCTTGTGGCACCACTTGAACTGTCCAACCAAAGAACTTTTCGAGAGCTGTGAGATTTGGATTTGTATCACCAGAACCGACTGGGTTCTTTGATGCTAGCTCTTGTTTTGTAAATCCAGGGGTAGTTGTAGCTCCGCTTGGAATCCAAATATCGAAGTTGGCGCTAATAAGTTTTAGATAAGCCGTGGTTCGATTTTGGGTATCGCGATATGGATCGACCGATACTCCAACAACCACTACATTCGATGCGTGATCGGAGGCCAACTTAGTTTGGATCTGAACCATGTTTGCGGATGTGAACGGACAGGTATCTCCACACAAAGTAAGTAGTGGTACTACAAGTACTGTCTTTCCTTTGAGGGCACCGAGTGATTGGGTCATGCCCATCTCATCCGTGAAGCTAGCCTTCAAAACCGCATCAGGAACTGCAATTTGAGTGGATGTTCCCACTGATGCTGGAGGAGTGCTTATGGTTGCGGCAAAAGCCGGAGTAACGCTGGTAATTATTAAGGCAGCAGTGATGACAAGTTTCTTTTTCATAAATATTCCTATTCTAAAATCGTATAACGTGCGTTTTTATCGATCTCGCCAATAACGAATAGCGGACCAGAGGGCTATTAGCCCAAGGGCTACGAGAAACCATATGGTTTCGGGGCCGTAGCTCTGCCAAAAGCTTTGATGCATGTTCATAACGTGTAGCTGGCTACCGGTGGAGCCCTCAGAGCATGTGCGCGACGTTCACTCCAAGAGTGTTCAACGGCGAAATACGCGATATATGCATTGCTAAGAACTGTGGTTGATATTCGTGGAATAAGCGATGGAATAGCAAGAACGTGGTACACAAATAATTTTGCTTTATTCCAAAATCTTTCAGTGTGAGATATCAGTAGGTACGAAATGAGACCCAGAGCCAGGTGTGACTTGAGCATCAATGAGGTATTCATCATCATGCCGCCTAAAACAGTATGCACAGACGCCTGAGAAATTAATACTAGGAGCGCAAGTCTGGGACCTTCGAGCTTATATCTCGAGAAAATTGCAATAAGTGCAAACAAGAATATGGATTCGAGGAGAAATCTTGGTAGCGATACGAATGGGCCGCAGCCAATTACATGCGCGATAAGTGCGGATAGAAAGAGCGTGAGAGTTACACACAGGGATCGCACTGGGATCTCTTTGTGTTTCATACACTCACTTTACATCGACATCCCGGACATTGAGCTCATTCCGAAATTTAAGCCTTTGGGTGCAGCGACAACCGTAGCCACAACTGTCTGCTTTTGTGCGCTCCCCTGATTATTGGTCCATGTAACTGTGAGTGGAATCCGAGCGCCAATCACGAAGGGTGACGTGATACGGCCCAACATCGCACCTTGATATTTATAGCCAAGCTCGGTCACAGCGCCAGGAGCAATCGACACATTGGGAAGAGTGTGTAT
>CAIWXY010000228.1 GCA_903916775.1 uncultured Actinomycetes bacterium | reverse complement strand
TATCCCGCAAAGATTTTTATGGGGGATTCGGGCGCAATGCTTCTGGGCCTTCTTCTCGCAGCATCTGCAATTACCTTGACAGGCCAGATTGATATCAACGCAATATCTAATCAAAGTCAGCGATCTACGCTGGTTCCATTACTGCTTCCATTTACGATCCTAGGAATCCCGCTGCTCGATCTAGGTATGGCGATTGTTAGGCGACTTCGGGCCGGAAGATCACCCTTCTCGGCGGACCGCGAGCACCTGCATCATCGCCTCTTGCGCATGGGAAATTCACAGCGTCGGGCTACCTTCATTCTCTATCTGTGGACTGTGATGTTTGCGGCGCCTACGGTTGTGGCCGCATTTGAACCACTCTGGGTGGCTTTCTTGCTCGCAGTATTTATCGGAGCGCTTTCACTTCTTCTTATTTTTAATACCCGCCGGAATAGGCGCGAGCATTTCCTTGGCGTATCCTCTACCTCATGACGCAACAACGTAATAACGAACGTGCACTATGGTCGATCTTGGCTTACCTGGTAGCAGGCTTGGTTGTCTGGGGCGCAATCGGATACGGAATTGATCACTGGGTTGGTAAGCACCATTACTTCATCATTGGTGGATTAGTTCTTGGACTTAGCTCTTCGCTTTATCTTGCATGGCTCCGATTTGGTCGTGACTAATCGTGAGCAATTTAGTCGGCGGTACATCGACAGAAGCCCAACTCGGTAAGGGTGCTGCAATCCCAGCTCTTGTCGTTGGAATCGTTGGCTTGATCGCATCCTCAATCGCTAAAGGCTTATCAGGGTTTTATGGCGCGCTGCTTGCACAAGTAGTCGTCATCATTTTCTTTGCTGTGCATTTGATGGTCTCTAAGGCATCGCGAACAATGGATCCAACAACAGTCATGGTTCTTGCAATGCTCTCGTACTTTGTGAAGATTGTTCTTCTTGGAGCCATATTCTTATTAGTACTTATTAACGTCAGCGCTGCAACCCTTAATCGCACCTGCTTTGGCGCGGTTGCGATTTCGGTCATCGTTGCGTGGCTCAGTGGGGAAGTCCGCGCCTTCTTTAAGTTGCGCATGCAGATGCCTCTTCCTGCAAGCACCCCTGAGAAGAAGAACTAACGCGCAGATGGCTGGCGGCACTCCCGACGACGGGGCTTTCTGGACCATCACCTCGTACCTAATCGCCGGATTGGGATTTTGGGGTGGCTGCGGCTTTGCCGCCGACCACTTCCTCAAGACCAGCTATTGGACGCTTATCGGATTGCTCCTAGGCATGGGTACCGGCTTCTATCTCATCTGGATCCGCTTCATTCGGGACGATCTCAACAAGCCTGATCCGCGCCTAAAAAAGTAGGCGAAGGTCACTATTTTTGCCCCACTTTTTTGCCCAAATCGTTTGCTAGTAATCCCCTCTTACCTTTAAGGTAAGGCGTCTTCAACCCTCACGGCCCGTTCCCTCGCGAGCCACCGATGAACGTAATGGAGTTGCCTCTTGTCGCTCGCGCTACATCAAACGTTGAGTATGGCTCAGCCAGGCTTCGTGCCTCCTAGCAGCAGTGACTTTTTTTACAACCCATCCTTTGGAAGCTCGATTGTTGCCACCAAGCCAGTCATGTTGCTCCTCTTCTCGGTCATCATCATCACAGCCTTTTTCACACTTTCAGCTCGTAAATCAGCAGTAGTTCCTTCTCGCCTCCAATTTGCTGGCGAAGCGGTCTATGGCTTTGTTCGCAACGGGATTGGCCAAGATGTCATTGGCGAAGAGTTCCAGCGCTTCACCCCATTCCTCTTTGCGATCTTTACCTTTATTTTGACCAATAACTTGTTCGGCGTTGTGCCATTTATGCAATTCCCAACAATGTCTCACATTGGATTTCCTGTCTCCATCACCACCAGCACTAACAGGAGAGACAGATACTACGCCCATATCAAGTCCAAGAGCACC